>NZ_CDXDOR010000135.1:8091-10028 GCF_978021225.1 Frankia sp. CeTa3Moorea
CCACCCACACGCTGACCGCACCGGTGGATCCGGCCCGCCCGGGCGGTGCCGGATCCACCGGTGCGGTCAGCGTGTGGGTGGCGGTCAGCGTGTGGGTGTAGGGATGATGCGGTCCGGCCAGTACCGCGGCGGCCGGGCCGACCTCCACGATCCGGCCCCAATGCAGGACGGCGACCCGGTCGGCGAGGTAGCCGACGACGGCCAGGTCGTGCGAGACGAACAGGTAGGACACGCCGTCGGCGTCCCGGGTGGTGGCGAGCAGCTCGAGCACCGCGGCCTGGACGCTGACGTCAAGCGCGGACACCGGCTCGTCGCAGACGATCAGCTTGGGATCGCCCGCGAGGGCCCGGCCGATCGCGACGCGTTGCTTCTGACCGCCCGACAGCCTCGGCGTCATCACCGGCAGCAGCCGGGAGCCGAGCTCGACGCGCCCGGCAAGGTCGGCGACCGTGCCCTCGCCGCGCAGGGTCACCAGTGCCCGGCGCAGCACCGTGGCGACGGTGTGCCGGGGATTGAGGGTGGTATCGGGGTCCTGGAAGACCATCTGCACACGTCGGCGGTTGTCCGCGCGGCGGCGGAACAGCGATGCCGGCAGCGGCCGGCCAGCGAGCCGGATCTCGCCGGGTCCGTCCGGGCCCAGCCCCACCACGGCCCGGGCAAGGGTCGTCTTCCCGCTGCCGGACTCCCCGACAAGGCCGAGTACCTCCCCGTGGCCGATGTCGAGGTCGATACCGGTGAGCACGGGTGTCCGGCCATAGCTGCGGGACAGCCCCCGCACGGTCAGCAGTCCCGGCCGGGCCTCCCGCGGGGCCACGCCGACGACCTGTTCGGGACGGCGCAGCAGTCCGACGCGGTCGCCGTGATGGCAGCGCACCGTGTGCCCGTCGTGCCCATCGTGTCCGCCGGGTCCATCGTGTCCGCCGGGTCCATCGTGTCCGCCGGGTCCATCGTGTCCGCCGGGTCCGTCATGCCCGCCGGGTCCGTCCGGGGAGTCGGCGACGGGGGCAAGCGGCGGCTCGGACGCACGGCACACCTCGTCGGCGAGCGCACACCGGTCGACGAAGATGCAGCCCACCGGCCGGTCGGTCGGCGACGGCGGCTGCCCGGGCACCGCCGGCATCCTGCGTTCCCGCCTGCTCACCCCCACCCGCGGGACGGCGGCGACGAGGGCGGCGGTGTAGGGGTGGCCAGGCGCGGTGAGCAGGTCGGCCGCCGTGCCCTGTTCGACCAGGCGGCCCGCGTACAGTACGCCCACCCGGTCACAGGTACGCGCCACCAGTTCAAGATCATGGCTGACGAGCATGACGGCGGCGTCGATCCGGCGCCGCAGCGCCTGGATCAGGTCGAGGACCTCCCGCTCGACGGCGGCGTCAAGGCCGGTGGTCGGCTCGTCGAGGACGAGCAGGCGGGGGCTGCCGGCGAGGGCCGCGGCGATGCCGACCCGCTGCTGCTGGCCCCCGGAGAGTTCGTGCGGCCAGCGTCGCGCGATCGTCGCGGGCTCGGGCAGCCGCACCGCGCCGAGCAGCTCGACGGCCCGCGCCCGGGCCTCGGCCCGGGACAGCCCCCCCAGCCGGCAGGCCTCCGCCACCTGCGCGCCGACCCGCACGGTGGGGTCCAGGCTGCTGCTCGTGCCCTGGTGGACCATGGCGAAGGCGTCGGCCCGCCAC
The DNA here is from genome assembly GCF_978021225.1 of Frankia sp. CeTa3Moorea. NCBI lineage: Bacteria > Bacillati > Actinomycetota > Actinomycetes > Frankiales > Frankiaceae > Frankia > Frankia sp. CeTa3Moorea. The sequence goes on from NZ_CDXDOR010000135.1 coordinate 9,759, forward strand.
CGCCGGCGCTCCCGGGCGGACAGGGCCCGCACGTCGACCCCGTCGAGCACGATGCGGCCGGCGTCGATGGCACCCCCGCCGGGCAGCACGCCCGCGAGCGCCGCAGCCAGCGTGCTCTTGCCGCACCCCGACTCTCCGACCAGGCCGTAGGTCTCACCGGGTCGGACCCGCAGGCTGACGCCCTCGACGGCGACGGCCGGTCCGCCGGACGACGGGTAGCTCACCGTCAGTCCTTCGACGACAAGCCCCCCGGCGGCCACGGCCTCGCCC
>NZ_CDXDOR010000135.1:10186-14751 GCF_978021225.1 Frankia sp. CeTa3Moorea
TCATCGCCGCGCGGCCTGTTCCCGCAGGTTGTCGGCGATCAGCGCGACACCAATGACGAGACTTCCGACGGCGAGCGCCGGGAACAGCACCGTCCACCAGCCCTGCTGGAGGAAGACCCGGTTGTCGGCCACGGAGGCCCCCCACTCCGGGGATCCCGGTGGCTGGCCGAGTCCGAGAAAGGACAGGGTCGAGGCGGCGAAGACCGCGTCGCCCAGCCTCGACGTCGCCTCGACCAGCACGGTTCCGGTCACGTTGGGCAGCACCTCCCGCCACAGCAGCGACCAGAACGGCTCGCCACGCAGCCGGGCGGCCTCGACATAGGGCTTCTCCCGCTCGACCAGCACGGCCGCCCGCACGCTGCGGGTCACGATCGGGACGAAGAACGTTCCGATGACCAGGACGAGGGTGGTCGTCGAGCGGCCCACAAGTGCCACCACCACCACGGCCGCGACCAGATTCGGGAAGACAGCGAGCACATCGACGACCCGCATCACGATCTCGTCGAACAGGCCGCGCCGCGCGCCGCACACAAGCCCGAGCAGGCTTCCGACCGCCACCCCGAGCGCGGTCGCCAGCGGAGCGACCTCGAGCACCGGGCGGGCTCCTGCCATCACCCGCGACAGCACGTCCCGGCCGAACTGGTCGGTGCCGAACAGGTGCCCGCCGCCCGGCCCCAGCATCCGCTGGGACGGATGCTGGGCCATCGGATCCGCCGGCGCCAGCTGCGGCCAGAACACCGCGACGACGACCCAGCCGACCAGCAGGAACGCGCCGACCACGAAGCCAGCCCGGAAGCCAGCCCGGGAGCCGACCGTGACGCTCGCCGCGGAATCCACCGCGGTGTCGTTCACCGCGCCCTCCCCACCCGTACGCGCGGATCGAGCAGCGCGTACACCAGGTCTGCGACGACGTAGATGCCCATCCCCACCGCGCCGAGCACGATCGCGCCGGCCTGCAGGGTCGGCACGTCCTTGCTGGTCGCCGACGACAGCAGCAGGTCGCCGATGCCCTGGTAGCCGAACAGCAGCTCGACGGTCACCAGTCCCGCGAGCAGGAACTGCAACTGCACGGCGAGCGCGCTCGTCGCCGGCACCAGCGAGTTGCGCAGCACGTGCCCGCGCACGAGCTGCGCCTCGGACATGCCACGCACCCGCATTGCCCGGATGAACGGGCTGGCGAGGACCGCGACCGTGCTCGCCCGCACGTGCCTGGCGACATAGCCGGTGCACAGCAGGACCAGGCAGACCGCGGGCAGCAGCAGATGCCGGATCAAGGTCAGCGGACCGGCCCCCGGCGGTGCCTGCGCCGACGAGGGCAGCCAGTGCAGCTTCACGCTGAAGAGCACCAGCAACACGACGCCGGTGACGAACTCGGGAACGGCACCGAGGCTCAGGCCTGTGACGCTGAGGATCCGGTCGGTCAGCCGCCCCTCGCGCAATCCCGCCGCAAGGCCGAGCGCCAGCGCGACAGGGACCAGCAGGACGAAGGCGAGCAGGGCAAGCGTCGCGCTGTCGAGCAGACGCTCGATCACCAGCGGGCGGACGTCGACTCCGAGCGTGTAGGAGCGCCCCCAGTCACCGGTGGCGAACCCACCCAGCCAGTGCAGGTAGCGGGGCACCAGCGGCTCGTCGAGACGCAACTGGTGGCGCAGCGCGTCCACCGACGCCTGGCTGGCCTCCCGGCCCAGCACGACGCGCGCCACGTCGCCGGGGATCAGTTCGGTGGCGATGAACACCAGGAAGCTGACCGCCAGCATGGTGACGGGGATCGTCGCCAGCCGCCGGGCCAGGAAACGCACCATGCCGGATCAGGCCCGGCTCACGGTTGTCAGGTCGAGGAAGGCCGACGGGTGGGCGCGTAGCCCTCTGACCCGGTCGGACCGGTAGGCCCGGACGGCCCCGGACCACACGGTGATGATGACCGGCACGTCCTCGTGAAGGGCCCGCGCGATGATCTCGGCCTGCTTCTTCCGCTCGGCGGGGTCGGTCGCGGCGTCGTAGGCGTCGGCCGCGGCGTCCAGGGCGGGGTTGGCGTACTTCGAACCGTTCCAGACCGCGTGGCTCTTCACCATCGGGATGATGAACTGGCTTGGCGTCGGGCGGCCCACCCAGCCGACGAGGTTCGCGGTGGTGAACAGCCAGGGGGTGTCGGTCTCCTGGTTGCCGCCGTAGAACGCGTCGGAGGTCTGCTGGTCGAGATCGACCGTGATCCCCACCTGCTTGAGCTGGTCCTGGATGACCAGCGCGTAGGCCTTGTTCGGGGCACCGAAACTGAGAGTGAACCGCAGGTTCTCGACCCCCGCGGCGGACAGCAGCGACCGGGCCTTCGCCGCGTCCTTCGCGCGTTGCGCGAGGTCCTTCGGGGCGGCCGCGAACGCGGGCGCGAGAAGGTGGTCGTTGCCGAGGACGCCGACCCCGTTGTAGACGGAGGCGAGGACACCCGGCCGGTCCAACGCGTAGGCGATGGCCTGCCGGACCTCCTTCTTCGTGAACGGTGGCTTGTCGACGCGCAGGGTGAGCACGGTCAGGCTGGTACCGCTGACCTTGTCGACGGCGATGGAGTTGCTTCCGGCGATCGGGACGACGAGGTCGGCCTCGGACAGGATCTGCGCGTCGATGGCGCCGCTCTGCAATGCCAGCAGGTCGGCCTGGGCGTCCTTGTGGAAGGTCACCTTGACGCCGTCGAGGTAGGGCTTGCCGGCGTCCCGGTACTTCGGGTTGCGGCGCAGCGAGGCTCCCCTGCCGACGTCGTAGGAGTCGAGCAGGAACGGCCCGGTGCCGATCGCCTTCGTGGCGAACGTGCCGACCTTGTAGTCGCTCTTGAGCACGACCGCGTTGTAGTTGCCCGCGGACACCAGGTAGGGGAAGTCGGAGAACGGCCGTTCGAGGTGGAAAACCACCGTATCCGCCCCCGACACCGCCACGCCGCTGGCCTTGAGGACCGACGCGAAGGCGGACAGGGCGGCGGACTTGTTCGCCGGGTCCAGCAGCCGGTCGAACGACGCCTTCACGGTCGGCGCGTCCAGCGGGGTGCCGTCGGAGAAGAGCACGCCCTTGCGCAACGTGAACGACCAGGTGCGTCCCGCGTCGGACGACGTCCACCCGGTCGCGAGCTGAGGGCGGAGTTGGAAGTCCGGATCGAGCCAGATCAGGTACTCGGCGACGAGCTGGACCAGCGCGATCGCGGTGCCGTCGTACATGGTCACCGGGTCCAGCGCGGTGGGCGGCGTCGGAGCCCCCAGGGTGATCAGGCCGCCGCGCCGGCCTCCCGCGGCGCCCGACGCGCCGGCCGCGCCCGTGTCCGCGCTGGATCCGGAGCTGCCGCAGGCCGCGAGGAACGCGGCGATGCCGCCCGCACCGACACCGCCCAGCAGGCCACGGCGGGTGAGCAGGGCGCGCACGGGATGCTCGGCGGCGGAGGACGTCCGATTCCCGTCGATGTCGATCGGGGAAGTCGGAAATGACGACATGGATATGGATCCTTTGCGTGATGAACGAGGAGGACGAACGAGGAGGAGGAAGAGGAAGAGGAGGACGGGCGTCGCACCGCGATGGTCGCGACGTGGAAGTGTGAAGTGTGGGTCAGCGCCCGATCACCCAAACGACACGTGCCCGTCCAGAAAATCGGCGATCGGAGCCGACACCCGACCCCGGCAATTATCCGGGAGAAGGACCGTCAAAATCTGGAGGAAATTTTCGGGAACAATGTTGACCGCTAAATCCACGCGACGTGCGGCCAGCTCGTTCTCCCCGTCAGCGACAACACAGGGAGCTTGCGACGCGGCGGAGGTCGAGATACCTCCGGGCAACAAATGCCCACTTCAACATCACACTCTGACCATAGCCGAGGGTCGGGCACAGCGCAATGACACGCACCCATACAACCTTGAGTACATGAGCGATATACGTTCCGTATGCCATCTGGAATGGAGCTACTGGACGACAGCTGCCCACGTTGCTCACGATCTGCTGGCTTACTCCGGACAGCTAGCGGCCCGGCCCACCCACGCCTGCCTGCCCTTCGATCTGACCGTTCCCCCGGACACGCCACCGCGCGAGGTGCTCCAGGTCATCACCGCGTGCGGTGGACTGCTCAGCAGCGCGCTGGCCACCGCCGACCCCGCAACGCAGGCCTGGCATTGGGGGCCATGCGATCCCGAAGGCTTCGCGGCGATGGGCGTCACCGAAATCCTCCTCCATACCTGGGACATCGCCGCGGGGCTGACGGTCCCCTGGCGGTTTCCAGCACCCCTGGGCATACGGGTGCTTCGCCGTCTGTTCCCCGATGCACCGGACGGAGATCCGGCTCAGGTGCTGCTGTGGTGCACCGGCCGGAGTGAGCTCGACGGCCGCCCTCGACGCACTTCTTGGAGGTGGGAGGCGACCACCAGGGCACGGCCATTCCAGCAGCCCGCTCCACAGGTCTGACCCGGTTCAGCGTCCTGTGAGCGGTCCACCGGCCTGCCCGCGAGGTGGGCGGATCCGCTCCACTCGGCCAACGGTTTCCGGCGGACCGATATCACCGACCGTTCCCAGGATACCCTCGAACCCGCCCGTCCCAGGGC
>NZ_CDXDOR010000136.1:0-12919 GCF_978021225.1 Frankia sp. CeTa3Moorea
AGTCTACTGTCTCTGGTTCGGCTTCTCCCGGAAGCGTCCGATATCCAGAATCTCACAGATCAATTCAATCATCCTGAAGCAGAAAATTGACGACTGGGCGCGGCGATGCCGCGAACTCGGGATCGAACCACGGCTAAAGTTCTCGCTACACGAGTAGCGATGGCGCCTTGCGGCTATGGCACCCCTGCGAGTGGGCTGCGCGCCGGATGCTAAGATCAAGACATGGCAAGCCAGAACGACAGCGTAAATAAGCCGGCTCAAGAGCACCCGGCTGCCTCATCTGTTGTCGTGGCGTCAATGCCGTGGGTTTTTACCCAGCATCTTCCTCTTACGTCTGGCACCTTCATAGAAGAGGCGAAGGCTCGGGGAGTCCAGATCGACGCCTCCACGCTTCGCGCACTATACAGACATCAGGTGCTGGCGCCCTTCATTGTCATCCGAAACCGTCCGGTTGGCGAGGCTGCCCCTGGCCCATACGCCGAGCCAATCCGTGCGGGAACGACACTACAGCTATTGCGGTCTGGGCGAAATTCCGGGCGCCTACAAGATCCATCGACGCTGCCATACAGGCCGCGGCTGAGTTTCGCTTCCCTCAACAATAGGTCGAGCGAAGGTGTCTTGTACTCGTGGCATCAACTACTAATGCTACCCGAGATTGCAGATCTTCTGGCTCGCCGTCGCTATCACCTACGGGGTAGGAAGCCCGTGGCTTCTCTGCCTCGTCCAGACAAACACGTGGTGGATGTTCTCGGCCCTCGATACAGAAAGATTGCCATCGCGGTTACTGCATTGGAGCCGCGCTATCTGCCTAACCTTGACCCGGAGTGGATCAATCTAGTCAATGCCGAAGCCGATGAATGGGATCAGTACCAGCAGCGATTTGACCCCGTAGCCGCTAGTCACATTTTGGCTTATTCGGCCGAGGAAGCCAGAAACGACGCCGAGCACTTGCTGATGCGGGCACACTTTATTGATCCTCTCGGAGGTTCCTGGTCCCGATTGGCTCGCCGCGCACCTCGTTCCTCTTGGAAGGGCCTTAAAGGCGCGGCGCTCATGGCAATGACGCTGAGGGAGACGGCCGAGATATTGCTGCGCTTCTATGAGGATCTCTCGAAGCGTGGAGCGGCGCCAGCCCTACCGGCCATCCCGGGTAAAGTCTTCCACCCACTTCTAGAGCGGCTCAGCTATCGCCCTGACTCCCTTGACGAAGACCTCATGAGCCTAGGCCTCTCCCCGCATCCACGGGTCGTGCTCGCGCTAGAAGGAGAGAGTGAGGAAATACATGCCCCCAAGGTCTGGCAAGCCTTGGGGTTCCCCAAAGCTCCCGAACTAGTACGCATTCTGAAGATGGGTGGGGTGGACCGCGATCTAGAGAAGGTGGCTGCCTTGGCTGCCACCCCACTCATTGGACAGCGGCACGGTGAATACTGGGCGCTAATTAAGCCACCGACGAGGCTCCTGATCGCTGTCGACCCAGAGGGAAAGCAATTCGGCACACCGGACAAGATCGATCAGACTCGCCGTAAGATCGTCGACGAGATACGCGCGGTCTTGAAAGCACAGGGGGTACAAACCACGGATGACGAACTGGAGGAGCTTGTAGAAATAAACACCTGGTCATCCTCGTGCTATGAATTTGCACACTTTAGTGATGAAGAATTGGCTACGGCAATCGTCGGGGTGCATACCGACGCCAATGGACTCAGCTTCACTGATCTGGTTGCAGCGCTGGCGACCGAACGCAAGCGACGCAAGGACATCAAAGAGGTTTGGAGTCAATGGAGGTATAAACCGAGCAAGGTTGATCTAGCCAATTGGCTCTGGCCAGTGCTTGAACGTAAGCTGAAGGTGCTGGATGTCGATCCGGATGCCACGCCGCCCGAGATCGCGGTAGTGGTCGCATCTGCGTTCGCAACAGCGCAGAGATGGCGCTACTCCTCTTTCGTTCTCAAGGCGACCGACTAGCACTATGCAAGTCCACTCGCGGACGTCTTGAGTGCTGCATTCTTGCCGACGTACCGTTGCGTCCGCAGCCACACCACCTGATGAGTCTGATTCACAAAATGGCGGGACTGCGCCACAGCTTCGCCGCACCCGCAGCGGCAGGCGCGCGCACAAGCGGCGACAGTAGCGCTCCGCTTCTCTATGTTCACCCTGAGCGACTTCGAGTACAATTGATCTAGATCCGTCCGAAACGTCGGGTTTGAAAGCCGCTCCACGAGGGGCACCCGTTGAACGGCAGCGTTCTCGCAGGTCAGATACTCGCCCACCGTTCCTCCTCTGATCGTTTGGGCCTGTTTGGTCACAGATTGGTCACGGCCGCGCCGTGACCGAAGTGGACGGACGAGGGAGTCCGCGGGCCGGTGGCCGGGCAGTCTGACGCAGGCGCACCCGGTTCCGCGTCGTCATCACCCAGGCCATCGGAGTCGTCCGAGTCGGTCGCGTCGCCGCCGTCCGCCTGGTCCTCGTCTGCCTGCACGCCCGTGCCGAGGATCAGGCCGGCAACGATTTCCGCAGCGTCGGAGTGCATGCCGGGCAGGACGTGACTGTAGGTCTCCAGGGTGATCGTGATGCTGGAGTGCCCCAGCCGCTCGGAGACGACCTTGGGATGCACGTTGCTCGCGAGCGCGAGGGTTGCCCAGGTGTGCCGCAGGTCGTGCAGCCGGATGACCGGCAGGCAGAGGCGCCCCACCCACCGGAGGAACGCGCGGGAGGTCCGTTCCGGGTGCATGGCCCGGCCGTCCCAGTGGGTGAAGACAAGATCGGCCTCTGGCTCCCTGCCGAGCAACGCCAGCTCCTTCAGCTTGCTCTCGCGCAGGTCACGCAGCGCCGTTACGGTGGCCGTGTCCAGGGCGATGACCCGCGTGCCGCGTACGGTCTTCGGGTCGCTGAACACCGGCACCCGGCCGGTGCCAGACGTGGTGACGTCGACGAGCGTCCGACGGATCGAGATGCGCCCCGCGTCCAGGTCCACGGCCGACCAGGCGAGCCCCAGCGCCTCGCCGCGCCGCACGCCAGTGGTGGCGAGCAGCAGCCACAGGGTGTAGGTCGGTTCCTCGCGGGTGGCGTCGAGGAAGGTCCGGAGTTCGGCGTTCGTCCAGGTGCGGATCTTCGTGTGCCGGTCGGCCTGGGCCTTCCGCCGCGGCGGCTTGGTCCGGTCCGCCGGGTTGCGCGGGATCAGGTCCCATTCGACCGCCGTCTTCAGCGCGCCCCGAAGGATCGTGTGGATGTAGAGCACGGTCCGCGGTGACAGCCCATGCCCCCGGGCATGGTCGGCCCGGCCAGCTCGGAGCAACTCGGCATAGAGGGCTTGCAGGGTGGCCGTGTCGAGGAGCTGGAGTCGCACCCCGCCGAGCCGGGGCAGGACGTGCAGCCGCAGGTTCCGCCGGTAGGACGCCAGGGTCGACGGCCGCAACTCACCCTCGACTGCCGGAAGCCAGCGCGTCTCGATGAACTCCCGAACGGTCAGCCGGGATGGCTCGACGTATGTGCCGGCGGCGAGCTTGCCGAGAAACTCCGTAAGCGCCACCTGTGCCGCCTTCTTGGCCGCGAACCCGCGCCGCCTCGCCTGCCTGCGCGCCCCGCCGTGGGCGGTGATGTCGACGACGAAGAACCATCTGCCGGAAGCGTCCTTGCGGACACTGCCCTGACGGCCGGCGCTCACGAAGCCGCCCGCCGATCGACGCCGAGCAGGTCGAGTAGCGCGGCGGACGGGATGCGGATCTTCCGGCTGGACAGGCGAATGATCGGAGTGGGCCACCGACCGTCACGCACCATCTCGTAGGCCGCGGTCCGCCCGACGCCGAGGATGCGCGCTGCCGTGGGCAGGTCGAGCACGGCCGGAAGCCGGTAAAGGGCGTCGAGGGTGACGCCGTCGCCCTCGCTTGGCTTCGCGGAGCCGGGTAGCGCCCGCACGGTCTGTGTACGGATCATTTGGTCAGACATGGGCAGTGCTCCCGTCGTGATGGCGAGGGTCAGGCTGCGTCGGACAACGGTGGTGGGCCGGTTGCCGGAAGATGTGTCCCGTCGTCGGCGGCGCGGGCGGCGTCGAGCTGGGCGCGCCAGGCGTGGCGTTGGGCGACCGCGTGCAAGAGCAGGTGTTCGCGGCGGGGTGCCGCCGGGTCGCCGGGGCGTAGGAGCTGCCAGGCCGTCCGGTCCGGGTTCGGCTCGGCACTGGCGTCGCCGCCGAGGGCTTCGAGCTGCTGGCGGATGAAGGCGATCCGGTCGTGGCGGTGGTCGGTGAGGGTCTTGCCGGACCAGCGGCGGGAGACCAGCACCCGCCGGCCGCCGAAGCCGAGCGTCTCCCGCCGGTGCGCCTTCCCCTTGCACCGCCCAGGGACGAGGCCGGGCCGGGCATTGCGGGGTTGGACGCCGTAGCGCAGCCAGTTCGCGCAGGTCGGGGAGCACGGTTCGTGCCGCAGGGCGTCGGCGAACCGGTCGAGGTGGGCCCGTTGGGCGTCGCTGGCCAGGTCGTGGCAGGCGTCGAGGCTCTTGGTCAAATACTTGGTCAGGTAGCCGATCATCCGGCTGGTCTGCGTGCTGTTCGCGGTCACGCCGTCCGCACGCAACTGCGGGCCGAAGCGGACGACGTGGGCGGGTTCGTCGTCGTCGCCGATCGCGTCGAGGGCGTCATCCCAGGCGACCAGGGGCAGGCCGATGTCCGGGTCGACGTAGCCGCCGACCGCGTCAGCCCAGACGGGCACGTGACCGTCGAGGTAGACCGGTTCGTCAGACGGTGGCCACCACACCTGGTGGTAGGTGGCAGCCGCCACCAGGCGCAGCATCGCCCGCGGCACGGTCCCGCGGATCGCCGCGTGCAGGTGGGGCGCCAGACGGCGTTGCGGTTCGAGCGCGGCGAAGTACTGGACGTCCCAGCCGACCGCCCGGCGCAGGTTCTGCCAGAAGCGGTCCAGCAGCTTCGGGAAGTGGATCGCGTCCCGCGCCGCCCGTCGGTAGTCGTACGAACTCGGGCCCACCGGGGTCCCATCCGAGCGAACCCGGCCGTAGCTGTCGCAGGTCAGCGTCAAGAACATCGACGGCCGCCACACCGTGCCATCCGGGGCGCTGAACGTCCGGCCGACGGTACGCCGGTCGACGGGCAGCCGAGGCAGGTCGGGAGCGTCCTGCCGCCGGCGCGTCGAGCGGCTCCGGCGAGGCCGATCGCGGTTCTCCGGCGCAGCCTTCCCCCGCACGCCCAAGGCGTTCAGCTCGTCGTCGACCTGGCCGATCAGCTCGTCGATCTCCCCGACCTGCGCCAGGTCCCCGGCCGCCTCGACCTCCGCCCGCGCGGATTCGAGGTCCGCGCGCAGGGAGGCAAGGGCCTTGGCGTCGTCGGTGGGCGGATGGGGGCGGGCAACGGTTCGTCGTCGAGGTGCCAGCCGGTCTTGCACTGCGCCATCCGCAGCCGCCGGGCTTTCTCCGCACACGGAGGACATGCCGATGCCAAGGTGGCGCCGCAGGGAACGGGGATGATCTGCGTTTCGCCGGTGTCCAGGTTGGTGCGGCGCATCGGCAGCGGCCGGATACACACGCCGTTCTCCAGCGCGACGGCTTCGACGACCTGCCGGGCGAGCGGCATCCGCATGCGCGCCGCCCGGGAACCCGGACGCTCGCTGCCCCGGTCAGGGTCCAGGGCGGCGGCCGGGGCGGGGCCGGGAATGAGGGACGAGACGGTCACTCGGGTGGACCTCCGGTCGGACGAGGGGACGGGTAGCGGGGGTGCCGCGCCGGTCAGGCCGCGTCGTCGAGCCCGTCGAGCGGGTCGGATCCGTCGCCCCGGTCGCCGCCGAAGCTGTCGACATCGGGTGTCCACCCACCGGCCGCCGATGGCGGGCGGTAAGTGAGCACGGTCCGGTTGATCTCGGCGTCATCGACGTACGCCGCCCGCACGCGGACCGGGTCGGGGTCGCCGTCGTGCAGCACGTAGCCGACGCCGGGCAGGGACCGGGGGATTTCCTCGGCCCGCGCGCCGCGTTCCCGGGCGCCGGAGCCGAGGACCAGGTCAGGCTGTTCCGGTTCGGTCATCCGCAGTGCCACCCGGACCGGGAACAGGTCCCGGAACGGGAGCACTTCCTTGCGCGGGTCCTGCACCGCCGCCAGGACCACGACCCCCGGCGCCCGGACCTGGGACAGCAGCAGCGGCAGGGCCGCGCCGATCCGCTTCTTCAACTCTCGGTCGGTCACGTACGCGGTCAGTGAGGCGATCTCGTCGACGACCAGCACGATCAGCGGTTCGTCGACGGTCGGGGTGTGCAGCCGGGTTACGCCCGACAGTCGGGCTGTCCGGTCTTGCAGGACGGTCACGGCGTCGTCGAGGAGATCCGCGATCGTCTCGGTCGTCGTCGCGAACCGGGTGAACATCGGCCGGCCGAAGGCCAGCTCCATGCCGCCCTTCGGGTCGCAGACCCACAGCTCCACCAGCCCCGCGGCCACCGCCGGGCCGAGGCCCCGCAGCAGCGACCAGAGCACCGAGCCCTTCCCCGCCCCGGTCGCCCCCGCCACCAGGATGTGTGTCCCGCGCACGGGCAGCGTCCAGGGTGATTCGTCCTCACACCGGCCCACGACCACCGAGGACAGCCCGGCCACGAGCCGAGCGACCAGACCCCGGTCCGGGGCGACCTGACGCGGACCGTCGGTGTTGACGCTGCCAGGGTCACGAGCAGCGCCGGCACCATCCGAGTCCGGTCCGTCGAGGTCGGCCGGCAGAACCGGCCGGGTGAGCGGGTCACGGCGGTGGAAATGCACCCGGACGAAACGGAACGTCTCCGCCTGCACCTGGCAGCGGCGAGCCCGGAAGATGTGGCGTAGTGCCTCGGCCTGTTCCGCCCACTGCTCCGGGGTCTGGCCCGGCAGCAGCTCCACCCGCAGTACATCGACGACGCGGGAGGAACGGATCGTGCGGATCCGCGGAAAGTACTCATCAAACGTCACCTGATCGGCGTTGGACGTCGGCATCCGGATGGCAAGGTCGGTGTGCACCATCGCCGAACGCCACCGCCAGCGGTACACGATCGCCAGCCGCACCCGACCAAGTGCCCAATGCCCCAGCCAGGCCAGCGACCGCGGATGCACCCGCCGCCAGCCGAGGGCCACCAAGACGAGCCCGCCGACCAGCGCGCCCAGACCCACCAGGCCGAAGCGGTGGGTGAACAGCAGCAGGCCCACCGTGACCGCGACAGCGACACGGTGCCGGAAACACCAGCGGACCGCCAGCCATAGGCCCTTGCAGGCGACCGCGAGCAGCAGCATCCACAGCGGCACCCGCATCTTGTCGGTGCGGGTGGGAACCCGGGGGCCGGGACGATCGCCGTTGATTCTGGACATGACAAATACCACTCGTTTTCGAGCGCGCGAACCACAGGGTCGGGAGGGGGGAATCAAGCGGACGGCCGAGCGAGAAAGCCAGGCCGCCGACGGAAAGAAGGAGCGAAGGCTACGCGGCGCGACTCTCGACCGCGTCCGCGGAGTTCTCGGCGGCGTTCGCCGCCTCTTCGGCGTCGAGCTGGCGGGTTTCGCAGACGATCAGGTATTCGTTCACCGCCGCCAGCAATGCATACGCGAACTCGATGTGGTTTCCGGCCGGGACATCGGCGGCGGCCGAGAGGGCCAGGCTCGTCCCGCCCGCGTCGACCGCCAGGATCGGCGGGCGGTTCGGGTAGGTGTGGCAGGTCACCGACCAGTCGGTCCGCACGCCCAGTACCAGCGACCAGTACGACGCCCTCGCCGCGTTGCGGCTCACGTCGTGGCCGCTCACGCTGCCACCGCCGACGCCCGACGGCCCGACGTGCCCACCGCCTGCATCGTCCCGGCCCGCAGCGCGAACCCCTGGCGCGGACGGGACCCGGTGGTGTCCACCCACGGCGTCACCGTCAGGCCCTCGAACATCACCGGCCGGAAGGGCGTACCCGGCAGCACCTCCGGGGGAACCGGCTGCACCTCCGCCGTGATCTTGACCTTGACCTCCGCCTGTCGGGCCGCGGGGTCCGCGTCCAGCACCCGCACCACCAACACCCGCTCGCCGGTGTCCTTGTCCCGCGCCTGCACATCCGACAGGCCCGCCTTCACCTTGTCGTAGTCACTCGCCGCCTCCACCCCCAGCACGAACGCGCCGGCAGGAAAGACGTCCTCGAAACGCACCGGAATACGCGTGGGAACCGCCATCGACGATCAGCCTCCGTTAGAGTCGCCCTCGTGGCCGGTGGTCCGGCCGCTGTCGGGCAGCACCCACAATGCGCCGCTCGCCGAGCGCTCGCCAAGCGCATATACGGCTCGATATAACGTGCCGCCATAGAAATGCGCTCAGCGTTGCGGGAGCCTTCCGGACCGCACTCGCCAGCCACTATTGTTTGACGGTCGACAAACAACGGGGAAGGGGTCGGCCACGATGCTGCGCGACACTGCGACAGGCGAGGACTGGCCCGCGGTCGGTCAGGCGATCAACGCTCGCATGCGGGAACAGCGGATCACTCAGCAGGCGCTCGCCACCACGTCCGGGGTGTCGGTGGCCACCTTGCGCGAGCTACAGCGCGGGACGAGCCGCCGCCGAGCCCAGGACAGCACCCTCGTTGCCATCTCCCGCGCGCTCGGGTGGGCAGATGACCATCTGCTTGTGGTGCTACTTGGAGCCCCGCCCACCGCGGTCACGTCCCCGGCACCGCCGATAGACCGGCAGATCCTCGATGTCCTGCTGCGGATCGAGCGCCGCATGGCCGACATCGGCGCCCACCTGCGGGTCCCCACCGCGGTCCGTGACGTCCGGGACGGGGACCAGCAGGCCGAAATCAGCGATGGGCCGGATCCGACAACGGTGTAGCTCCGCTATCGGGTCCGGCCCATCGGCCGAGACACAGGTCATCCGTCAGCCGGACGGTGTTCCTCCCGGGGGAAGGTCCTGGTCGGTGGCGCCCGCGAGCCGGCTGACGAACAGGCGCACGGTGGTGAGGGCTTCGTCGTAGCCCGCGCGGAACGCCTGCCGTTCGCCGGAGGTCATCCACCGCGACCGGTCCGGCGCTGCGTCCGGGATGTCGAGCACCGAGCCGTGCAGGGTCAACAGGTGGCGGCGGGTCGGCAGGTCCCCCGGCAGCCGGTAGACGAGGACCACGTCAACATCCCCGAAAGCAGCGGCGAACTCCACTTCCCCGGGCAGTTCCCCGAGCGCGCGGAGGAGGTCCGCGACGCCCGATCCGGGCTGTACCGCGAGCGCCCATTCCCCGGACCCCCATGGCACCTTCACCACTGCCGGCCGCGGAACGCCACCACGGCCCTTCTCCGTCTCGGTCACCGAGGGGGTCACCGCAGTTCCCGCGGTCGCTCAGGCAGGTGCTCCACCGTTCCACCAGACACCATCCACCCAGCACCGGATGCCGGACCGCCGACCAGAAACCGAAGCGGACACACCTGATGCTCCGCCCACCCGTGCTCGGTCGCGTAGCGGTCGGCGTCGGCCGCCGACCGGAAGGCAACCACGGTTTCCCGGATCAGGCCGCTTCCGCCGGACTCGAAGCGCACCGCCCCGAACAGCAGAGCGCTCCCACCGTCTCCCCGCTTCCTCACGATCTCGCTTGTTGACGTCATGGTGTCCTTCCCGTCGAGTCGTTACCAGGACGGCCGTCCTTGCCCACCACGTCGGCTGTGATGGGCGCAGGTCCGGGACGCCCCGACGTACGCTGACGCCGATCTACAGTTCGGAATAGATACGAGGCTGAATACCGAGCGTGGATACACTGGCTGACAGTGCGCAGATCACCACAGCGCAGACTCGTCCAACGGGAGCCACTGCCATGCCCGGACACCGCCCCCGCCCGCTCCCCGTCGCCCCGACCGGTCTGTGGGACCGGCGCGACATGGCCGCCGCCCTCGCCGAACGCGACATGAAGACCGTTCTGACGATCTACCGGCGGTGGACCGGCGCGTCCCAGTCACAGATTTCGATCATGACCGGGGTGCAGCAGCCGACGATCAGCCTCATCCTCAACGGGAAGCGGCACGTCACCAGCATCGAGACGTACGAGAAGTTCGCCGAGGGACTCGACATCCCCCGCGAACGTCTCGGCCTGGCCCCCGCCGAGGCCACTCCAGCAGCCGAAGCCGCCCCGGCGAGTGGACCGGACCGCCGGACGGTCCTCGCCGTCGGAGCAGCGTGGGCGATCGACGAGGAGCTCGAAGAGGTCACCCGCCGCATGCAGGCGTTCGCCGCCTCCAACGTCAACAATGACTCCCTGGAGCAGGCCGAGACGAGCATCGAGGTCATCGGCCGCCGGTACGAGACCAGTGACGCCGCCACCGTCTACCCGGTCGCCCTGAAGCAGCGCCGGTGGGTCGCCGAACTCATGGCTGGGCATCAGCACCCGTCGCAGCGCAAGCACCTCTACCTGATCGGCGGGAAGCTCTCCGGGCTACTCGGCTACCTCGCGTTCGACCTCGGCAACGAGCTGGTCGCCCGTGCCTACTGCAACGAGGCGATGGGCCTTGCCAAGGCCGCCGGACACAGCGACCTGGCCGCCTGGGTCCGCGGCACGCAGAGCTTCATCGCCTACTACGGCGGCCGGTACCGCGAGGCCCTCGACCTGGCCCGCGACGGGCAGCGTTACGCCCGCGGCGGCCCCGCCTCCATCCGGCTGGCGATCAGCGGCGAGGCCCGGACCCTGGGCAAACTCGGTGACGCCGCCGGCGTCGATGAAGCCGTAGGCCGGGCACTCGCCGCCCACGCGAAGATCGAGGACGCCGACCCGGTCGGCTACTTCCTCTCCTTCGACCCGTTCACCGCGTCCCGCATCGCCGGCAACGCCGCCTCCGCCTACCTGGCGGCCGGAGCCCACGAGCGCGCCCGCGAGTTCACCGACCAGGCAATCCCGATTTTCGCCGCCGCCGGCTCCACCGCCAGCCACGCCCTGACCCTGGTCGACGCGAGCATGACCTACCTGTCCGGCCCGTCCCCCGAGCCCGACCGGGCCGGGGCGCTCGTCAGCGAAGCCCTGACCGTCGGCGCGGATCTACGATCCGAAGTGGTCGCCCGCCGAGCGAAGGACTTCCTGACCAGCGCCGCCCAGTGGCGGAAAGTCCCGGAGATCGCGAAGGTCGAGGACTCGGTGAAAGCGTGGCGGACACTCACCGCATAACCTCTCTGCCCGTGGCCCTCACCCCTGAGCAGCAGGTCGACGCCGAGGACTGGGAATCGTTCCGCCACGCCGAGCGGATGGCCGACCACTGGTGGTGGCGCCCGGGATGGCGCCCCGACCGGCACTACCTGACCTGGTACCTCGTCTTCCACGACCAGGCCCTCACCGACTACGTCGCCGGCTTTCAGCGCGCACTCGCCGACCTGGACTACCTCGACCCGGTGCCCGTCGACGGCCTGCACCTCACCGTGCAGGGAGTCGCGTTCGCAGACGAGATGCCCGCCGACCAGGTCGAGGCACTCGGGAAGGCCGCGGACGAACTGTGCGCGGACATCAACCCGTTCACGCTGACGGTCGGGCCGATCGCCGCGTACACCGGGGGGACCTTCCTGCGCACCGCACCATGGCAGCCGGTCGCCGATCTACGGGAACGCCTGTGCACCGCAGTCGGCCAGATCCTCGGCCCGGACGCGGTGCCGGACGAGCCCGCCATGTTCAAGCCGCACATCAGCGTGACCTACTGCAACGCGGACCCGCCCGCGGCCGAGGTCATCCGCTGCCTGACCGAGCTACGCCAGCAACCCCCGATCAGCCTGCCGGTCACCAGCGTCGATCTCCTCGAACTCCGCCGGGACGGACACGCCTACCGCTGGGACATCCGCCACCACGTCGACTTCACCGGCTGAGCGTCGTCCAGGGGACACCGTGAGCAAGCCGAGGCGTACCGCGTGCGTACCGTGCCGTTGCCGAATCCGTCGTTTTAGGATCAAGAGCCGCGGTGCGGACCACCGCCGCGCGACGGCTGCGCGCGGCCGTGGGCGGCCGTGCTCGCCGGTGCGTCGGCAGCCCGCACCGCGAAGGCGATCCCCGGACACCTGGAGATGAACACTGCGGTTCCAGCCCAAGTGATCCAGCCATGGAGCGATGATCTGGCCGGTATCCCGCCGTCGCGCACGCCAGGGGGCAGAAAAGCAAGCAGGGGGCACGCCAGCGGACGGCCGGGAGACAGAGCCAGTTGCAGCGGACAGCCCGACCCGTCCGCCCTGCGAGCGGCGAGACCTTCTGTGGCCACCCTGCGAAACGATCTTTACCCGAGGGGCTCCCGCAAGCCGGCGGATGAGGGGGGGACATGATCGCGTGGATCGCTGCTGCGAGAGCAAGCGATCGGCTCGGCCCGGCTGCCCGTTTACCTGCCCCTTTGGGGTCCGAACAGTCGAACGCAGGGCAGTGAAGGGGAAAGCAGTGATAACCAAGCGCAACAAGCCATTCGGATGGATAAATTCTTAGATCAGACAGCAACGATCCTGCTACTGTCCGACTCATGCGCCTATTGTCCCGTTACTGGGGGTACCTGGTCTTGCTTGCCGTAGTGGCCTTTTGGGTGACAGGTGCAGGCGGAGCCATAGTCGTGATCGTGTTCTCCGTCGCGGCTGCGGTCTACTTCCTGTTCCAAGTGCCGGTCTGGTGTGGGGCAGTGACCCGTGACCAGAGGTTGTGCCGCAACAACTCATCGGGGCTGCTGATGGGCTGTAGCCTCCGACAGCACAAGTGGCAGAGAGTACGGATGACCGTCGTGCCACACGCGTGGCGTGAGCTCAACCGTGGCCTCTGGATATCACCGTCCGTTAGCGTCGCGACCCTTGCCGCCCTGTCGAGCGTGGTCTCTGCTCTCGCCGCCGTTGTGGCCCTCCTGGTGAGTGGTTGAACTCAGATCGGGGCGACGAGGAGCCGGTTTGGATCCCCACCGTCGCGCACGCCGGCGGAACCTGTCAAGATTTTTGAGGCAAGATTCTTTGTGGACT
>NZ_CDXDOR010000136.1:12956-14178 GCF_978021225.1 Frankia sp. CeTa3Moorea
AGCCTGTGTTCGATCCCTGTTTCGATCTCTGTCGAGGGATGACCTCCGATCGTTCGGGGGCACCGTCGGTGACCGGCTCGGCCTGGTCGTCGGGCTTCGTGTTGATCCCGGCGGGCTTCGGCAGCGGCGGCGGGACCGGCCGCCGGTTCACGAACCGCTCCGGGTGCGCGGCGTAGGCCGCGTCGAGCACCCGGGCCCGCGCGGCGTGCGCCTGCCCGGCCAGGCCGAAGTAGACGGCCGCCGGCGAGAGATAGCCGATCCCGGAGTGCTTGTGCGCGGTGTTGTACCAGGTGAAGAACCCACGGCAGAACCGGCGTGCCTGCTCGATCGAGTCGAAACGGTCAGGGAACTCGGGCCGGTACTTCAACGTCTTGAACTCCGATTCGGAGAACGGGTTGTCGTTCGAGACCCGCGGTCTGGAATGCGACCGGACGATGTCGAGGTCGGCCAGCAGCAGCGTGAGGGTCTTCGACGTCATCGACGAGCCACGGTCGGCGTGCACCGTCAGCCCCGACGTGTCGACACCGTACTTCTCGCACGTCTGGCTGACCAGCTCCTTCGCGAGTTCCCCGGACTCGTTCGGCGCAAGCAGCCAGCCCACGACATACCGGCTGTAGACGTCGAGAATGACGTACAGGTAGTAGTACTCGTGTTTCGACCTGCCCTTGAGCTTGGTGATGTCCCACGTCCACACCTGGTCCGGTGCGGACGCGAGCAGCTCGGGCTTCACGTGCGACGGGTGCGACGCCTGGGCGCGGCGCTCCCCGGTCTGCCCCGCCGCGGCCAGGATCCGGTAGAACGTCCGCCACGACGCCAGGTAGACCCCCTCGTCGAGCAGGGTCGCCCACACGTGCGCCGGCGAGGCGTCCCGGAACCGCTCCGAGTTCAACACCTCCAGCACCCGTTCCCGCTCCCGCGCGGACAGCGCCCGCGGCTGGACCCGCTCCCGGTGCGGCTTCGGGACCGGCCGCGGCGGCACCGAAGCCGGCGGACGATGACGCCGGTAGAACGTCGCCCGCGACCGGCCCGTCAACTCGCAGGCCTTCTTCACCCCGACAACCCCGGCCAGCTCCACCGCG
Organism: Frankia sp. CeTa3Moorea; assembly: GCF_978021225.1. Classification (NCBI taxonomy): domain Bacteria; kingdom Bacillati; phylum Actinomycetota; class Actinomycetes; order Frankiales; family Frankiaceae; genus Frankia; species Frankia sp. CeTa3Moorea. The sequence continues at coordinate 14,036 of NZ_CDXDOR010000136.1, forward strand.
CAGGCGTCAGCTATCCGTTCTCCTTCGGCGACGACTCCCGGGAAATCTCGGGAATGCTTTCGGAGAGCGCCTCCAAAAGCGCGTTGGCTTTTCCCATGATGTCCACCACGCGCCGGGACGCCTCAAGCTCCTTGTCCTTCCGG
>NZ_CDXDOR010000137.1:0-9576 GCF_978021225.1 Frankia sp. CeTa3Moorea
GTTCGCGTTTGCGTACCCGCCCACACGCCACCCGACCCCCGGTCCAAGTTTCCCGCCCGCCGGGGGTTGTCGGGGTGCGCGGGGGCGCAGGGATTGCCGGGCGGCCGGGCGGTCCCCGTGGCTACCGGTCCTCGTGGCCACCGGTCCCCGTGGCCACCGGTCCCCGTCTCGACAGACCGGTCATATCGCCAAGATTCGGTCGTGACGGGTGATCTATATCGCTACCGGTAGCTGCTATTGATGTCCGAGAGTTGCGGCACCGCAGCGTTATGCACGCATCGTGACCAACATGTGCCCAGATTCGGCACAACTCGTACTTGTCACTACGGTCTGTAGTTCGCTACGGTTGCGAGGTATCAACAGCTCCGGGCCGACGCCGAGTTCTGCCCACGGTCCGGAGCTCCCTCCGAGAGACCTTGGGCAGAAGCGGGGGAACCACGTTCCTCCGGGTGGCTCGTTGCGGGCCGCCCTTGGGGTTAAGCCGTTACGCGCACGCCGCGGAAACGGCCGGGCTTCCCGGCCCGAACCCGACAGCTAACCTCGCAGGCGTACGGGAAGGACTCGACGTTGCCTGTGTTTCAGGAACGCTCGGCTCCGGTCTTCTGGACCGTGACGCCGTTCGGCGCGACCCGCGGTGCGTCCCCGCCATATTGGGCGCCGTTCTCGCCCTGACGTCTTCGCGAGAACGTGCCATCCGGTCGGTGCCCGTACCGGCCGATCGCGCTGACGCGCGATACCACCAGCTCGGCTGAAAGCCACCTGACCTCGTCATCCGTGGTCGGCTGACCCCTGCCGTCCACCGGGCCCGCCAGGCCCGGAACGGAATGACCGCGGCCGCCTGCCGGGCTGCTCAGCCCATCGACCCCGGAATCCCCAGGGCGCGTCGATCGGTCGTCCCCGGACGGACCCTCGGCGCACCGGGGGACCGGCACTGGGTGCTGCTCTTCTCCAGCGCGGTCGTCTCCGCTCGCCCTCCTTCGAGCGGCATCCCTCCCCTCGATCACCAGTCTGTGCTCGACGACACCGAAATGAGATGTCAAAGAAATGGCCAAGGGAAAGCATCGGAAAAATTCCACCCGGACCCGGGGCGCCGTTGTCGCCGCCGTCGGTGTGATCGGCGCCGGCGCCGGCATGCTCGCCACCGCGAGCCCGGCCAGGGCCGCCACCACGGTCCCCGATGTGACGATCGCCAGCGCGGCCGCGAACGCGGGACTGCCCGGCTGCCGCGGTGTCCCGCTGGCCACCTGGGTCGCGGTGGCTCTTGCGGAGTCCGGCGGCAACCCCTACGCCCACGCCACCTCCGGCGAGGACTCGCGCGGCCTGTGGCAGATCAACATGCGGGCCCACGCCGGCTGGGTGGGTAACCGCAACCTCTACGACCCAACCGTCAACGCCTGGGCGGCGAAGAAGGTCTGTGAAGGCCAGGGCATCACCGCCTGGAGCGCCTACACCAAGGGCATGCACTACCGCTACCTGGCCCGGGGACAGGCAGCGGCGGCGGCCGTCTCGCGCGGCGCGCGGTTCACGAACGTCTCCTACTCCTCGCTGGCTGCCCCGGCGCGTGCGGCTGCCCCGGCGCGTGCGGCCGTGGTGGCGCGTGCGGCCCGCTACCCGTCGCTGGCCATCGGCCTCGGGTTCCGCCTCGACGTGCACCAGATCCAGAAGAGGCTCGCCAGCCTTGGCTACCCGATCAGCGTGGATGGGAAGTTCGGGTACCAGACCAACCACATGGTCAAGGACTTCCAGCTGAAGCACGGTCTGGTGGTCGACGGGATCGTCGGGCCGCAGACGCGGGCGAAGCTCGGGATCTGACCCTGATCGAGGCCCGCCGACCGGGCGCCGGCGCTGTCGGGCGGTGTTCCCGACCCGCCCGAGAGCGTTGCTCGATATCCGCATGCACCGGATGACTACCCGGGGTGAGCTGGGGGTATTCAGCCACCGGGCCAGCACCGGGCCGGGAGACGGCACCGGCCCGGGCGGGACCAGCCGGCCCGCACGGGAAAACCGAAACGGGGGCCCGATCGATGAGAGCCACGATGCTCGACGACTACCTATCTGAGGCGAGTCCGAACGCATCTTCCGCGACCGGGGCCGGCCTCCTGTTCGCGGTCCTGGGACCGCTGGAGGTGCGGCGATCCTCGGGTGAGCAGGTCCGCATCGACCAGCGCAAGAAGCGCATCCTGCTGCTGACCCTGCTGCTGCACGCCGGCCAGTGGGTGAGTGTGGACGGGATGCGGCTCGCGCTCTGGCAGGATGCCCCGCCGCGCTCCGCTGGGGGCAACATCAAGACTTATCTCTCGGAGCTGCGGCACACCCTCCGGCCGCCCCTGGGCACGCCCGGAGCCGGGGGGAACGGCCCCGGGCGCATCGAGAGCCGGCCGGGGGAGTACCGCCTGGTCGTCGCGCCCGGTGAGATCGACGCTAAGCGGTTCGAATCGGCCGCTGAGCAGGGCCGCGCCGCCGTGCGTGCCGGCTCACCGGAACGCGCCGCCGGGTTTTTCGAAGGTGCCCTCGCGCTGTGGCGGGGGGACGCGTTCGACGAGCTCCCGGCGGAGATCGCAGGCTCGGAGGTCCTCCGGCTGGAGGAGGCTCGCTGGGCGGTGTGCGAGGACCTGATCGACGCCCGCCTGGCCCTCAGCGAGTACGATCGGGTGCTGCCGACCCTGCGGGCGCTCACGGTCGAACATCCGACCCGGGAACGTCTCTGGGCCCAACTGATCCTCGCGTTGGAACACACCGGCCGGCGGGCCGAGGCACTGGCCGAGTACCAGACGGTCTACCGGCGGCTGGTGACCGAACTCGGGATCGAGCCCGGTGTCGAACTGCGGCGTGCCCATCAGCATGTACTGAATCCGGACTCGTGGATCACCTGATACCACGGCCGTGCCGGCCGAGTCGTGCGGCGGTCGAGTTATGGGGACCTGAGCACGGTCCAGGGACCGCAGACCGTGCTCAGGTCCCCCAAATTCACCACCGGAAGTCAGCTGAACCGCCAGTGAACCCGGCGGGGGAATTTCAACCAGACGGGCCGGACCAGCTGGCCGGCGCCCGCGCCACGGGCGCGGCGCCGTCGTGTATCGCCACCGGCGCGCGTCGCAAGGGTGCGCGTCGCAAGGGTGCGCGTCACGGCGCGGGCGCGCGGAAACCGCTGAGGAGAAGACGATGAAGGCTACCTACCTCCCCCCGCGACTGGAGGATGCCGGCAGCTTCGCCGCAGTGACGAACGGCCGCTGGGGCTGGGGGCGTGACTATTTCTGGCGGCGTTTTGCGTGACGGCGGCCGGGGTGGCGGTGGTCCCGATTCCGTCCTGCTGGTTTCTGGTGCTGGCCGACCGTGATCCCGTCGTGCGTCCGCCGGGGGTCCGTCGCATGCTGCGGTACGCCTCCGGGCGGCCGTGGATCGTCGGCAACTGGCCGGACGACGCCATGGTCAGTGCCGTCGCCGGGCGCTCGCGACTGGCCCTGATCGGGTGTGCCGCGACCAACGCGCGACAGCTCCTGCGGCTGCTTCTCTCGGCCCGTGACGTGCATGCTCTCGACCTCGCGCGCGCGGTGGCCGGCGACTACCACGTGATCGCCGAAATCGACGGCCACCGTCGTATCCAGGGCAGCCCGACGGGAACCCGGCGGGTCTTCACCGCCCGGCTGGGCAGCCAGCTGGTCGCCGCCGACCGCGCCGACGTGCTCGCCCGGATCACGGGCGCCCCGCTGAACCGGGCGGCGCTGGCCCTGTCGCTGCTCGACCCGTCACCGCCCCATCCGCTCGACGACCTGGTGCTCTGGGAGCCGATCGACGCGCTGCCCCCGGATCACTACCTTCTCGTCGGCCCTGACGAGAAGGCCACTGTCCTGCGGTGGTGGCGTCGACCGGCACCGGTGCGGTCCCGTGCGGAGGGGGCGCCGACCCTGCGGGCGGCTCTCGCCGAGGCCGTGGCGGCGCGGGTCGCCGGCGGCGGGACGGTGAGCTGTGATCTGTCGGGCGGGCTGGACTCCACCTCGGTGTGCTGCCTGGCCGCGCGCGGCCCCGCCGACGTGGTCGCGCTCACCGGGATCGCCCGCGATCCCGGTGACGACGACGCCCAGTGGGCCGCGCGGGCCGCGGCCACGCTCCCCGGCGTCACGCGCGAGGTCCTGCCCGCCGCCGGGCTTCCCCTCGTCTACGACGGCATTGCCGACGCCGACGAACCGCTTGACCGGCCGTTCGTCGGCATCGTCGACCGGGCGAAGCTGCGCGCGGGTCTTGACCGGGTCGCGCTGTACGGGCCGCGGGTGCACCTCACCGGGTTCGGTGGCGACGAGGTCGCCTATGGCTGTCCCGCCTACCTCCCCCGGTTGTTGCGCCGCCGGCCCTGGCGGGCGCTGCACGACCTGCGCGGACACCGAGCGCAGGAGGGCTGGCCGCGGATGGCGTGTCTGCGGATGATGTGGCCGCGCGGCTACCGGGACTGCCTCGCCGACATGGCCGATGCGCTCGACCAGGCCCGCCGCGCCACGGTCGACCAGGCCCACCGTCCGGCCGGTTTCTCCGGTTTCTCCGGTTCCTCCGGTTTCGGCCGATCCCACCCGGGCGTCCTGGCCCCGCTCGACTGGGCCTTTCCGCCTGTGGTCCCGGGTTGGCTCACGCCGGCGGCCCTCGACCTGCTGGCCGGAGCGTTCGCGGAGGCCGCCCGGCGCGCCTGGCCGCTGGCCGAGACCCGGGACGGCCACGCCGATCTCTTCGCCATCCGCGCCGGCGCGGCGGTGTTCCGGCTGTTCGACCAGCTCGCCGATCCGGTCGGCCCGCCGCTCGCCGCCCCCTTCCTCGACGATCGGGTGGTCCGGGCGGCGCTGGCGGTGCGGCCCGAGGAGCGCACCGGTCCGTGGGAGTACAAACCGTTGTTGAAGGAGGCCATGCGCCGGGTGGTGCCACAGGAATGCCTGCGCCGCGAGACCAAGGCGGATGCCGCCGCCGAGGCGGATCAGGGCCTGCGCGCCAGCCAGGACGTCCTGGTGAAGCTGTGCGATGACAGCCCGTTGGCCGATCTCGGCCTGATCGAGCCGGACGCGCTGCGCCAGGCATGCCGATCTTCGTCCGTACCTGGTCATCGCCACCAGGCGCTGCAACCGACGTTCGCGGTGGACGCGTGGCTGCGGGTGCTCGCGAGCCGGCGGAGCCCTGACTGCGCTACCGGCGGGGCCCTGACTGCGCTACCGGAGGAGTGACTGCGCTACCGGAGAAGTTGAGTGAGCTACCGGAGGAGTGAGTGATCATGGTGACGCTGCGGCCTGACGTAGTGCGGGCGCCGACCGAGTACGGAGCGGTGCTCCTCCATATCGACAACGGCCGGTACTGGACCCTCAACCCCTCGGGTGACCTGGTGCTGCGGATCCTGCTCGACGGCGGCGACACGGCAGCCGCCGCCCGCGGGCTGTGTGAGGCCAGCGAGGTTGACCCGGAGACGGCGCGCCGCGACGTGGAGGGTCTGCTCGCCCAACTCGCGGACGTGGGCCTCATCGAGGCTGAGCCCGAACCCCGATGGTCACCCGAGACCGAGGCGGTTTGCGATCCCCGGGCGCAGGCCCGGTGACCGCGCCGATGGTGGTCGAGCGGCCGGAGGCGAAACCGTCCCTCGCTCGTCGGCTCGGCGCGCTGGTCGCCGTGGGGATCGCGCGGGTGCTCGCGACCCAGTCGCCGGCCCGCATCTGCCGGGTGCTCACGGAGGTGGGCGCGGGCGCCCGCCCGGCCGACTATGACACCGCGCTCGCCGCCCGGCAGGCGGTGACAGCCGTGAGCCTCACCTGCCGCGGCGCGCGGGGCTGCGTTCCCCGCTCGATAGCGACCGCCCTGCTGTGCCGGTTGACCGGAACGTTCCCGACGTGGCGTGTGGGGGTGCGCACCATCGCGCCGTTCGCCGCGCACGCGTGGGTCGAGGCGGACGGAGTGATCGTGGGGGAGTCGATGCCGGCCGGCTACCTGCGGCCGCTGCTCAGCGTCGGTCCGGGAACGGGAACCGGGCCGCGTCGCGCGGGCGGGCTTCGTGGGAGTGGCGGGCTTCGCGGAAGGGGCGTGCCTCGTGACGAGGGCGTACGTCGTTGAGGGGGAGGGCCAGGGAGTTGCCCGGGGGCCCGCGTTGCGGGGCGTCGTGGAACTCTGGGCGCTGCTGCGCGGCCGTCGCGGGGCGGTGGCGATCGCCACGGCGCTGACCGTGGTCGGCACCGCCGTCGGGGTGCTCCAACCGCTGCTCGTGATGCGGGTGATCGACGCTGCGCAGGCGGGGGGTATTCCCGGCTGGCTCATCGGGGCGCTGCTGGGTCTGTTCGTCGGCCAGGCGATGATCGACACCGCCGGGCACTACCTGCTCGAGCGCGTCGGCCAGGGCGTCCTGCTCGGCCTGCGCACCAGCCTGATCGGCCACCTGCTGCGGCTGCGCATGCGGGTGTTCGACACGCGGCGGATCGGGGATCTGATCTCCCGCGCGAATACCGACACGACCGTGGTGCGCGAGGCGGTGGCGTACAGCTTCACCTCCCTGGTCACCAGCGTGATCGGCGTCGTCGGCGCCGTCGCCCTGATGATCTGGTTGAACCCCTGGCTGTTCCTGCTCGTGCTCGGGGTGGTGGCGGTGGCCGGGGTCGTGGTACTCGGCGCGCTGTCCCGGATCAGGACGGTGTCCGAACGCGGGCAGGCCAGCGTCGGCGGCATGACCGCCGACCTGGAGCGCGCCCTCACCGCGATCCGTACCGTGCGGGCGAACCGCGCCGAGGGGCGGGAGGCCGCGCGCATCGGGGACCACGCCGCGGCCGCATACCAGGCCGGCATCCGGATGGCGAAGCTGGACTCGATCATCGCCCCCGCGATGCAGCTCGCGGTGCAGGGAAGCGTGCTGGTCGTGCTCCTGGTCGGCGGGATCCTGGTGGCGCGCGGTTCGGCCTCGCTCGGCAGCCTGGTCGCCTTCCTGCTGTATGCCACCTACCTGGTGATGCCGTTGTCGCAGCTCATCGAGGCGGCGGCGACCATCCAGCGGGGGATGGGGGCGCTGTCGCGGGTCAACGCGGTGTTCGCGCTGCCCCGGGAGGGCGACGACGAGCCCGTGCACGGTTCGCTGCGCCCCGTGGCGGCCGCGGCCCCCGGCGGGACGCGCCCGCCGGCACCGTTGTCACCCTCGTCCTCGTCACGAGTGTCATCCTCGTCCTCGTCACGAGTGTCATTCTTGTCCTTGTCACGCAGGGAGCCGCCGAACCCGCAGGTGCCGTCGATCGAGTTCCGTGACGTCTGGTTCGGCTACGCGGAGACGCCGGTGCTGCGCGGGGTGTCGTTCACGGTGCCGTCCCGCGGGCACGTCGCGCTGGTCGGGCCGTCCGGTGCCGGCAAGTCCACCATCCTGGAGCTCGTCGAGCGCTTCTACGAGCCGGACGCCGGAATGATCCTCTTCGCCGGCCACGACGTCCGCGCGATGCCCCGCGCGACCGCCCGCGGGTGGGTCGGGCTGGTCGAGCAGAACACCCCGGTGCTGCACGGCAGCCTGCGGGACAACATCACCTACGCGGCGCCGGAGGCGACCGAGGAGCAGATCACCGCGGTCCTGGCCACGGCGGGGCTGCGGGACTTCACCGACCGGCTGCCCGAGCGGCTCCGGACCCCGGTTGGTGATCATGGTGTGCTGCTCTCCGGCGGGGAACGGCAGCGGGTCGCGATCGCCCGCGCGCTGATCGCTCAGCCCGCGGTGTTGCTCCTGGACGAGCCCACGGCCCAGCTGGACAGCGTCAACGAGCAGGCGCTCACCCGCGCGATGCGCCGGATCGCCGCCGAGCGGGCACTGCTGGTCATTGCCCACCGGATCTCCACGGTGCGGGCTGCGGATCTCATCCTCGTGCTGAACGAGGGCCGCGTGGTCGCGCAGGGCCCGCACGAGGAGCTGATGGCGACCAGCGCGTTCTACCGCGGCCTCGCCACGGGCCTGCCGGCCGGTCCCGCCAGCCCCGCCGGGCCGGTCAGCCCGCCAGGGCGCGGGCGAGCAGGGACCGCAGGGCCTCCCGCTCCGGTGGGGTGAGCGCCCCGAGCACGCTCTCCTCGACGCCGTGACCTGCCCTCAGGGCGTTTCCGGGGGAGCCAGGGCGGACTTGCGGATCTTGCCCATCGAGTTGCGGGGGAGCTCGGCCACCAGGTGGATCTCCCGGGGCCGCTTGTGGATGGACAGCTCCCGCGCCACGAAGTCGATGAGCGCCTCGCTCGCCGTCGTCTCGCTCGGTGTCCCGCCCGCCGCACCGGCCAGGCCGGGGGCGACGACGAAGGCGGCGATGCGCTGCCCGAGGTCGTCGTCCGGCAGCCCGATGACGGCGGCCTCGCGCACGGCCGGGTGGGCCAGCAGCACGGCCTCGACCTCGCCCGCGCCCACCCGGTAACCGCCGCTCTTGATGAGGTCAGTGGATCGGCGCCCGACGATTCGGTGGTGGCCGTCCGGGGCGACGACCGCGGCGTCGCCGGTGCGGAACCAGCCGTCCGCGGTGAACGACGCGGCGGTGACCTCCGGGCGCCCCAGGTACCCGTCGAACAGGGTGGAACCGCGGACCTGCAGCTCGCCGATGCTCTCCCCGTCCGCGGGCAGCTCGGCCCCCGTCTCGTCGTCCACGAGCCGGGTCCGCACTCCCGGCAGGGTGGTGCCGACCCAGCCCGCCCGGCGCTCCCCGTCCGCCCGGGCGCTGATGGTGATCAACGTCTCGGTCATCCCGTACCGTTCGATCGGGGCGAGGCCGGTGAGGCCGGCGAGCCGGTCGATCACCGGCCTCGGCAGGGGGGCACTGCCCGAGACGAGCAGCCGGGCCGAGGCCAGGGCGCGGGCGGTGGTCGGATCGTCGCAGACCCGGGACCACACGGTCGGCACGCCGAAGTACAGGGTCCCCCCGGCCGCCGCGTACGCCGTCGGGGTCGGGCGGACGGTGTGGATCAACCGGCTGCCGGCCCGCAGCGCCCCGAGCACACCCAGGACCAGGCCGTGGACGTGGAACAGCGGCAGCCCGTGCACGAGCGTGTCCTCGGGCGTCCAGGCCCAGGCGTCGGCGAGGGCGTCCAGATCGGCGGCGATGGCCGGGGCGGACAGCACCACGCCCTTGGGGGCTCCGGTCGTCCCGGAGGTGTAGAGGATGAGCGCCGGTCCGGTTCCCCCGGACCCGGACCCGGACCCGGATCCGGACGTGGACCCGGACGTGGACCCGGACCCGGCAGCCCCCGACCGTGCGGTGAGATCGACCGGCACGGTGGGGATCGTGAGGTCGTCCCAGGCGGGGCTGCCGAGCAGCAGGGCGGTGCCCGAGTCGCGCAGGATGTGACCGCGTTCACGCGGCCCGGAGTCGGGCGGCACGGGTACCGCCGGCACCCCGGCGAGCAGGCAGCCGACGACCGAGACGACGGTGGCCATCGTCGCCTCGGCGTGCACGGCCACCGCCGGCGCGCCGGCCACCCGACCGGCGACGACGGACGCGGCCGCGAAGAGCTCGGCGCGGGTGAACTCGACCTCCCCGACCTGGACGGCGGGGCCGTCGTGCTCGACGGCTGGCAGTGGGAACAGCTTGACATCCTCCCCGGTCTGAAGGCCGGGGG
>NZ_CDXDOR010000137.1:10013-14512 GCF_978021225.1 Frankia sp. CeTa3Moorea
GCAGCCGAACGTCTGCGCGAGCTGGGCGGCCTGCTCCGGGGTCGGGTAGAAACGGTAGCGGTACGCCCGCTTCACCACCTTCGACCCTATAAGTGACAGGATAGCAGGCGTGCTTGTCACGCTGGCGTTGATGCGCTAGCCCCGCCCTGAAGGACGGGGCCTGCGCGCTACGTTCCTGGGTCACTCCGTCATGATCTCATGGCTGAAACCGTCGACGCTCAGCTCCGCCCAGACCGCCGCCGAGGTGCTGTGCCCGTCGATTCACGGCCGGAGCATCGAACCATGAGAGTACGACTGGTGTTCCGGTGGATGGCGAGTTCGGTGCACCCGAGCGTGCCCCGTCCGACCGGATCATCGTTACGGCGCACGGGACATCCCACCGGCGTGGGTGGAGCAACTGGCCGATGGCGGACGGATCGCCGTCCCGCTACGGGTGCGGGGGCTGACCAGGACTGTTTCGACGGCGGGCGGGGATGGCCGAGCGCGGACGTCCGGCACCGGATGCTGCGCGAGGCTATCGAGATCATCCGGGAGCTGTGGGCCGGCAGGTATGTCACCTACCGGGGTGAGTATCTGTTCGTCGAGCCGGCGAAGCTGTTCGACCTCCCGGACGCGCCGATTCCCCTGGGGGTGGCGGTGTCCGGGCCGGAGAGCTGCCGGATTGCCGGTGAACTGGCGGACCTGGCGATCGCCGCCGAGCCGGACCCGAGCCTGATGCGGTTGTTCCAGGCGGCCGGTGGGAGCCGTGCGGCCGGTGGGAGCGGTGGGGCCACCGGCGTCGACGCCCGGCCCGGGGTCGGGCAACTGCCGGTGTGCTACGGCGCCGACGCCGAGAAGGCATTGCTGCTGGCGCGGGAGCAGTTCCGCTGGTGTGCCGCGGGGTGGAAGGTGCAGGCCGAGCTCCCCAACCCGGTGAACTTCGATGCCTACTCCCAGACCCTCCATACGGAGGACCTCGCCCCGAAGATCCCGCACGGGCCCGACCCGGAGCCGTTCGTCGCGGGGGTCCGGCGGTTCGCCGACGCCGGGTTCACCGAGGTCGCCCTGCTCCAGATCGGTCCAGATCAGGGCGGCTTCTGCGACTTCTACGAACGCGTCCTCAGGCCGGCGCTGGCCGCCTTGTGACCCGAGGGCCGGTGATCCGAGGGCCGGTGATCCGGGGGGCGGTGACCCGAGGGCCCCGGGGGTAGCCCGGTCACCGCATCAGCGCCGCTCCAGTTCCGTGGGCCGGCCCAGTTCTGCAAGCCACTGGTGGAGGACTGCGGCGGTGGAGGCGGCGTGTTCGTTCATCATCGTCTGGTGATTGCCGGCGGCGTCGAGCCTTTCGTGCTCCATCACCCAGTCGGTCACCCAGGCCTGGCCCTCCCCGTCAGGGTTCTCGGCGACCGCCTGCTGGGGCATGCGCTCCATCGCCCGGACGAGGACGACCGGCGCGTCGACGGTGGTCGGCCGCCAGCCCTCGAACAGGTCCAGGTAGGCGCCCTGCGCGGTGACCTGTGCCTCCGTCATCAGCGCGAAGGCCTGGTCGTTGAGGGCGACGCCGCGAAGCTCCTCCTGGATGTCGCCCTCGGGGATGCGGTCCCCGGGCAGCCACGTGTCGAGCAGCACCACCGCCCCGGGGCGGATCCCGCGGGCCTCCAGCCGGGCCGCGATCGCATGTGCCAGCCAGCCGCCCGAGGAGTAACCCGCGAGCACGACGGGGATCTCGTCGAACGCCCGGGCGATGGTCTCGGCATGCAGGTCAACGACGAGATCCGCGGTGGCCGGAAGCAGCTCCCCGTCGCCGAATCCGGGATGCGGCAGCGCGTACACGTCCCGCCGGCCATGCAGGTGCAGGGCAAGGCGGGCGAAGTTGTGCGGTCCCGACGGGGCGACCATCGAGGGCAGGCAGACGATGGTGGGCCGGGCCGGACCCGAGGCGAGTCTCACCGGCGCGGCGGGCGCGCCGAAGGCCTCGACGGTGCGGAAGACGGGCCTGAGCCGGGCGGCGGCCCGCAGGACACCGACGCCCTCGGCGAACTTGCCGTCCGTGCACGCCTGTCGGTACAGCTCGCGCACGCCGATCGGCGCGACCTGCGTCCCGGCCCGCGCGGGGGGCCTGCCGGGCACGATGTCCGGGTGCCGCTGGGTGGCGAGGGTGGCGAGGGTGGCGAGGGCGTCGAGATGGCGGGTGAGCTCGCAGACCGTCGGATGCTCGAAGACAACGGGCGTGGCCAGGGTGAGGCCGGTGGCGGCGGCCAGTCGGCGGCTGAGCTGCACCGAGGCCAGTGAGTCGAAGCCGAGTTCGAGGAAGCGGCGCTGCGGGTCCACGTCGTCGGGCGACGGGTGCCCGAGGATGGCCGCGGCCTCCGCCCGCACGAGGTCGAACAGCGCGCGGGCGCGGGCGGGCCCGGGCAGCGTTCCGTAGTCCACTCGGGCGGGGGGCGCGGCGGTGCCGGTCGGCTCGGCGTCCCCCTCGGGTCCGGCCGTCGTGGACCGGCTCCATAGATCGTCGAAGAAATGCCCGGGGCGGGCGGCGGTGAAGGGTGGGAGGAAGCGCTCCCAGTCGACGTCGGCGACGGTGAGCGCGGCCTGCCCGCCCGCGACCGCCCGGGTGAGCGCGGTGACCGCTGCGTCGGGGGGCAGCGGGGTCAGGCCACGGCGGCCCAGGTAGTCACGGAACGTGGCCTCGGCGCCCATTCCGGCGTCGGCCCACGGGCCGAATGCGACAGAGGTGGCGGCGAGACCGAGCGCGCGCCGCCGCGCGGCGAGGGCGTCGAGGTAGGCGTTGCCCGCGCTGTAGGCGGACTGGCCGCTACTGCCCCAGGTCGCCGACACCGACGAGAACAGGACGAAGGCCTCCAGCCTGGTGCCGTCGATCCCGTCGATCCCGTCGAGTAGCCGGTCGAGGCCGGCGGCGCCGGCGACCTTCCCGGCCACGACCTCCGCGAACTCCCCGAGATCGAGTTTGTGCAGGGCGGTCACCTGTCCCATGACACCGGCCGCGTGTACGACGGCGGACACCGGCCGGCCCGCCTTGGCCAGTCTCCGCAGCAGGGCGGCGAGCTGTTCGTGCTCTCCCACGTCGCAGGCCTCGATGATCGCCTCGGCGCCGAGGGCGGCGAGTTCGGCGCCTAGTTCCTCCGCCCCCGGAGCCGCGGGGCCACGGCGGCTGACGAGGACGATCCGGCGCGCACCGTCGCGGGCGAGCCGGCGGGCGGCATGCGCGCCGAGGGCGCCGGTGCCACCGGTGATCAGGACCGTGCCGTGGGGCCGCCACGCTGGTGGGACGGTGTCGGCTGGTGGGACGGTGTCGGCTGGTAGGACGGTGTCGGCCCTGACGAGGCGGGGTACCAACAGCCCGGTGGCACGGGCGGCGAGCTGGTCCTCGCCACCGGGGGCGGTGAGGGCGGAGCCGAACCACGCCAGCGTCTGATCGTCGAGGTCGGTCGGGATGTCGATCAGACCGCCCCAGGTGCCGGGGTCCTCCAGAGCGAGGGTGCGGCCGAGTCCCCACATCATGGCCTGGTCCGGGGCGGTGACGGGGTCGTCGGGACCGGTGGTGACCGCGCCGCGGGTGACGCACCACAGCGGTGCGGGCACGTCGAGGTCGTGCAGCGCCTGGATGAGCGGGACGGTGAGGGCGAGCCCGGTGGTCAGTGCCGGATGGATGCGGTGCGGCGTGTCGTCGAGGGCGAGCAGGGACAGGACGCCGCGTACCGCCTGCACCGTCTTCTTCCCGGCGAGGCCGCCGCCCGACGGCGGCATGGCGTCGGGCGGCGGCATGGCGTTCGACAGCAGTACGGCGTTCGACAGCAGCGCCGCGACCCGGGCGCGGTCGGCGTCGTCGCCGGTGAGGGTGAGGGTGACGGCCGTGCCGCCGAGGCGTTCGATGATCCAGGAGAGGCGGGAGAGCATGTCCTCGTCAACGCCGGCGGCCGGGGTCAGCACCGGCCACACGCCGGACAGCGGTGGCGCCGCGGTGGCCTGGGCCGTCACGGCGGTGGTGACGTCCGCGGAGTCCAGGGGCCGCCACTCGGTGCGGTAGGACCAGCTGTCCGGGCCCGCCGCGCGGGCCGTCCCGACGGTCGGGCTACGGGGCGCGGGGACGGCGGTGGTCCCGTCGAGCCAGTAGCGCCTGCGCTGGAACGGGTAGGTGGGCAGCTCCCGGTGCCGGGCGCCGCGTCCTCGGTACAGGGCGTGCCAGTCGACGTCGACGCCGTGGACGTGCAGTTCGGCCAGGGCAGTGAGGAGGGTGTCGGGTTCGGGGCGGCCGGCACGGGACGCCGCCGCGGCCACCGTGTCGCGGGCGTCGCGGGTGTTCTGGGTGTCCCGGGTGCTCTCGGTGCTCTGGGTGCTCTCGGTGCTCTCGGTGCTCTGGGCGTCGGCGGCTAGGCAGGCCGGCAGGAGCGCGGTCAGGACGGCGTCGGGGCCGAGTTCGAGGTAGGCGACGGCGCCTTCGCGGTGCAGGCGACGGGCGGCGTCGAGGAAGCGGACGGGTTCGCGGACGTGGCGTATCC
>NZ_CDXDOR010000138.1:0-13945 GCF_978021225.1 Frankia sp. CeTa3Moorea
CGCGAGCGCCTCGGACCCGAGACGCCGCTCGCCGGGCTCGACGACCCGGCCGCGGCGAGCGCTGTGGCCGCCTGGTTCACCGGCCGGTGGGGGCCGGCGGCGCCGGCGACGTTCAACCGCAACCTCGACGCGATCCGCTCGGCGGCGGGCTACTGGCGTGACCAGGGCTGGATCGTCGGTGACCCGACCCGGGCGGTCCGTCGCCGCGGCCGCGCCCCCGACCGGACCCGGGCGCTGTCGCGCGCGGTCGTGGAGGGGCTGCTCGCCCGGGGGGACATCGGGCTGCGGGAGCGGGTGCTGTGGCGGATGTTGTACGAGACCGCCGCCCGCGCTTCCGAGGTCCTGGCCCTCGACGCAGGCGAGCTCGACCTGCGTAACCGGTGCGCGAAGGTCCGCCGTAAGGGCAACGCCGTCGACGTCATCGTCTGGCGGACCGGGACCGCGCGGCTGCTGCCGCGGCTGCTCATGGGGCGGACGGTCGGCCCGGTGTTCCTCACCGACCGGCGCGCCCGCCTAGCCCTCCCACCCGCCGACCTGGACCCGGCCAGCGGACGGGCCCGGCTGTCCTACCGGCGCGCCGCCGAGCTGTTCACCGCGACGACGGGCGGGGCGACGCTGCACCAGCTGCGCCACTCGGCGCTCACCCACGCCGCCGAGGACGGCGCGAACACCTCGACGCTGCTGTCCTACTCCGGGCACACCTCGGTCGCCTCCCTGGCCCGCTACGCCCGGGTCTCGCCGGAAGCGCTGGCCCGCTGGCAGGCCGGCCGGGATCCCGCGGCCCGCCGCCGCTGAGCCCGCCGCCCCTTTCTGCCGTATCTCGGCGGCCCCCCTCTATCGCGTTGGTGGCCGGGGCGCCTGGCCCGGGTGAGGCGGGAGCGTGCGAGGCTGCGCGGGCGGGGTCCGTGGACCGGGTCTGAGAGATGGTGGCCGGGGGAATGCCAGCGCGTGGAGATCCGAGCGGGGAGGGGACCAGCCGCGTCCTGGTGCCCAGGTGCTGGTCGGAGACGCTGTGGTCAGCTCTGCCACGAAGCCTGCCGCGGCGCGTTCCATCGCGTCGAAGTCGGGGTAGCGCGCGAGCTGTGGCTGGTCGGCCTTGAACGTGTTCACCGCCGACCGCCAGGGAACGTCGAGTTCACCGGGTCTGCGGCCGGCTCCGTAGACGTGGTAGGGATGGGGCAGGCCATCGCGGCCGAAGCGGACCTGGTTGTTGACCTCAAGCGCCTCCCGCATGTGACGGGCCTCCACGGAACAGGTACGGATCATGTAGTGGATGTCGAAGAGGTCCTTGTAGCGGTGGCGAGGGCCAGGTGCGACCTGGCGGGACGAACCGGGGGCTGGCCCGCTCAGCATGGAGATCTTGTCTGCGAGCTGGCTGGCCGTGGGGTACATCATGGGGGTGACGGGCGCCAGGCCGGGCACGGCGATGCCAACGATGGACCGTTCGGCGTGGTGGGCCGGGCCGAACAGAGGAACCCGGTCGGGCGGCTTGATGTCGATCTCAAGTCCGATTGGGTCGTCGACGGGACGTGCCTGGCCGGGCCCGTATCTCGGGTCGATCGGCTGGGCGACGATCACTCCCATGATTTTCCCGCTGTCGTAGACCCTGACATCGGCGCTGTAGCGGACCAGTCCTCCAAGGCCCAGCCCACGCTCAGCTCGGGCGGTGTCGCCCGCGTTCACCGTGACCGCATCCACAGCCTGCTTGACATGAACGCCGTAGGATTCCGTGATGTCGAGAGCGCACAGGTCCAGATCGAACGCGGATCGGGCCATCACATACGCGGGATGGATTTCGTTCGGCTGAGCGGGAAGAAAGTCGGCAGGCCACGAGAAGTCTGTGGCGGGCCGGGAAGGAAGCGCCAGCGAACCGAAGATGATCCAGTCGTGCGGGGTTCGGTTCATGAGGCGCGCCGCGAAGTCCCCGATCAAGATCTGGTGAAGTGCGCGGTCGGCATTGAACTCCGCTGCGCGAGCCCGATCGGTGACGTAGGAACGGAACTCCGACCATGAGGGGAACGCCTCACGGAACTCCGGCCCGATGTGGGAGTCGGGATTATGGCTGTCTGTGTCGGCCATGGGCTTGACTAGCGCTGCGGGTGGGCGGGGAAGTCTACGCTGTCCTCGTCCGCCGCACGCAGAATCGACTCCAACGAACCCGCGGCTTCACCGCTGTAGGGCGATGTCCTGGCGGTTACTTCCAGACCTCGAGCCAACTCGGTCTCGTTCGCTAGGTGGGTGCGCAGAAAGGCGTGGGCGACGCGGCCGAGTTCGGCGAGGTCGAACCGCCCGCTGTAGGTTAGATCGCGCAATGTGCGTGCGGGAGTGGTCACAAAAAGATCGGACCGGGTCGTCCACTCATCGGCAGCTACCTCGCCAGAGTGCAGGACGATGCCAGGATAAGAGCTCCTTGGCCGGGCTGGGCCAGCGGGAAGCGTGAACTCCACGCCGGGTCCCGGCCGGTCACCAATCCCGTAGACCCGCAGCGCCGTGGCATGGGAGACAACGCCGCACCTCGGGGCATCCCGCAGCCACCCCGGCCGCTCCGGGTCCAGCATCAGCCACTGGCTGTACAGCCGCGGAAAAAGATGCCTCCCACCAGCGCGAATACGCATCACCCCCTCGATGACAGGCTCAACGACCCCTGCTTCTTTGAAACGCCCAAGCTCGACGACGGAGACACCGGCTCTCTCCGCTTGCCGCTCCGTGACACACCCCCACTGACCTTCAGCCAAATCACATAGCGTAGCGACCCGATCGATCATGTGCTTATGCTAACGTATGGCGCCCGTTGGTGTAGACCGCGCAGACACAGCGCAGGGCACGGAGGGCGTGGACATGAGCAGCGAATGGCTTACCACGTTGGAAAGCGGTGAGGAACCCCACGTTCTCCATCGAATGCGCACTGGATGGGCAGTGCTGGGCAGCACGCAGCATCTCCCCGGCTACTGCCTGCTCGTCTACGCCGGATCGGCAAACCATCTGACTGACCTTCCCCGCCCAGAACGAATGGACTTCCTTTTTGACCTGTCCCTTCTCGGCGAGGCCGTCTCGCAGGTATGCGCGGCTCGGGACGAAGACTTTCTGCGGATCAACTACGAAGTGCTGGGGAACCTCTGGCCGCATCTCCACGGCCATGTACACGCACGTTACAGGTGGGAGGAGGAGAGTCTCCGGGTCGGCCCCGTTTACCTATATGGCGCGGAGCGGACGAAGAAGGAACACGCGATTAGCGCGGCACACAACCAGCTTCACGCCGATCTACGAGCGGCACTATCCACCCTCACACGCGACGCGTATGGCACGTGACGAGCGTCGTTGAACTCTCCTGGCGAGGGATGCGGTTACCAGCCGGACCCGGCATGTCTCAGTCTCTTCCCCCCGACCCGAGGCATGCCAGGCTGTTCGGGTCTACACCAGCGGCGCCGCGGCGGACACGCTGAGTGTCAGGCGGCTGGTCATGTCGAGTTTCACCTCGCCGTACGGGGCGACGTGCGTCCAGAATAACGGGGTCAGGCCGCGCCGGTCGGCGTCGGTGAGCTGCTCGGCCCAGGCGTCGTCGGCGAGGACGTCCTGGACCATGAGCGTGTTGACGTAGACCAGGGCGGCCTGCAGGACCCGTAGGCAGAGGACGGAGAGTTCCTGTTCGTCGCGGCGGTTGGTGGCGATGTCGCCGCCCTTGCCGAAGAAGATGACGCTGTTGGCTCGGTTCCAGGACTCGACGACGTTGAGGCCTTCGTTGATCTCGCGTTGCAGGTCCCGGTCGCGCAGGTAGCGGGCGACGAACAGGGTCCGCTGCGCCCGCCCGACCTCGATCATGGCCTGGTAGGTGGGATAGATCGCGTTGGTCCGGGTGAAGCGGCGCAGGATCGCCTCGGCGGAGGCGGTGCCGGTCCGGATCGCGGTGGCGTATTTGATCATCTGGTCGTACTGTTCGGCGACGACGTCCCAGCGGATCGGCCGGGTCAGCGCCGGGCCGATTCGCGGGTAGGCGTCCGGTTCGCCGGCGGCCGGCCGGTACAGGCGAACCTTGTTGATCCGTTTGATACGTGGGAGCAGGTCGAAGCCGAGCAGACGGGTGATCCCGAAGCCGATCTCGGACTGGCCGTGGGAGTCGACGTAGGTGCCCTCGACCTCCATGGCCGTGCCGTGGCGGATCGCGCCTTCGACCATGGCGGCGACCTCGGAGGCGGTGCAGCTGATCAGCTGAGAGTGGATCGCCATGCTCTTGCGCTCGACGTGCCAGTAGATCAGCACGCCGCGGCCGCCGTAGCGGGAGTGCCACTCGGTGAAGATGTTCTGGTCGAACGCGCCGAAGTGCGTCGAGTCGCTGGCCACCGCGGTGGAGCCGGCGCCCCAGACCTGCTGTGCCCGGGCGGCGAAGGTGGCGTTGGCGATCTCGACGGCGACCGTCCGGGCGAGCTCGGCGGTCAGATACCGGCGGCGCACGTAGCGCAGGTCGTCCTCGCTGTGGCCGTTCTGCGCGGAGCCGGCGACGGCGCGGATGCCGGTATTGGTGCCGTAGGCGTAGATCGCGAGCATCAGCCGTTCGGCGAGTACTTCGGGGGCCAGGTCGCCACGGCCGGCCGCCGTGGTCGCGGCCGCGAGGCAGCCAGTGCGTAGCACCGCCTCCTTGAGCATGTCGATCAGCGGGACGGTGCCCCACCGGGTCCGCACCTCGCCCTTGAGGCGGCGCAAGTTCCGCGGCTCCGGGGCGGCGTCCAGGTCACTGAGTTTGATCGGCCCGTTCTTGCCCCGCTCGGCGATCTCCAGCCAGGGCAGCTTCGGCAGCGCGGTGTCGAGCGCTGCCAGTTCGGTCCGCATCTCCTCGCGTAGCTGGTCGATGAAGACGGTCGGGTCCAGCGGCTTGCGCAGGGCGGCGTAGTGCGTGGCGCGCTGGGCCTCGAAGTCGGCCGGCAGGTCTTCATCGGGGTTGCGCCACTTCTCGGCGCCGACGACCCAGATCTCCTTGCAGCGCAGGCTGTCGCACAGGGCCTGGAAGGTGCAGATCTCGTAGACGCCGCGGACGACCCGCTTCGGGCCCTTGGCCGGGTCGGTGAACACCAGCTCCGTCCAGTCGCCCAGCAGCCCCTTGTGCGTCGGGACCGTCTCCCCGACGGGGAGGTACGTCAGCCGGCTGTCGGCGTATCGGCGGATCAGGTCGAGGGCGTCGAGGACCGGCCGGTGGGTGTCGTTGTTCGACCGGAACTCCAACACGTCGAGCAGCGCGATCAGCCCGCGCCGGTAGTGGTTCGAGTACGACGCCTTCAGCGTGGTCCGCACGGTGCGCCGGTACACCGGCCCCTTCGTCTTGAACTCGGCCACCAGCTCCCGCAGCGTCTGCTCCCCACCCGCGACCGCCGGGAACACCACCTCACGGACCGGCTCGTCCGGACTGCTGAGCGAGGCCTCAGCGATCGCGAACAGGATGTTCTCCTTGCCGGTCACCCGCTTGAACGCGTTGATCAGCTCCTCGGTGACCTTCCTGTCCGCCCGCGCGCCGATCCGGTGCACCGTCGAGATCAGCAACTCCACCAGCGTGTCCGTGATCTCCCCGTGCCGGTGGTGCAGCAACGCCGCGAGCAACGTCAGCATCAGCGGGTCGGGATGGTCCCGCAGGTGCGACGGGGACTCCACCGCGGCCCGGGTCCGCCAAGCCGCGACGACCCGCGGGGCGACATCGGCGAACAGACCGTCGGGCAGGTCGACCGCGCGGACCGCGCGCAGCTTACGGATCTCGGTCAGCATCGAGTCCAGACTCACGTTGCCCGGCACCGACTTGATCAACGCTAGTACCGAGTCCCCGCCGGTGTCGTCGTCCGGGACATCGACCGCGACCAGGGCACGGAGCCGGCCGGCGACGTCCACGGACAGACGCCCAGCGACCCGGGCGGTCAGCGCCCGCTCGGCCTGATGCAGCGCCGAGCGCACGATCCGCTCAATCCGGCCGGCGGCCGGTGGTTCGATCCGCTCCGCGCGGCACCGCGCCAGCAGCTCGCCGCGGACCAGCTCCGAACGCCGCTCGGCCTCGCACACGTGGCCGGCCAGCCACTCCGCCAGCTTGTCCGCGTCGGCGGCCGAGCACTCCCGGAAGCCCAGATGCTCACGGATCTGCGCCCGGTGGTATTCGATCGTGCGGCCGGTCCACTCGTAGAAGCCCAGGTCGCCCGGCTCCACACCGACCTGACGGGCCACGTACTCGACGGCTTCGTCCGGCACCTCGCCGCGGCCCCGGGGGAACCGGCCCAGCTGGGTGAAGAACTTCAACATCACCGCGAACCCGAGCCGCGTCGGCCCGCGCTTGCCAGCGATCAGCTCCCGCTCGTCATCCAGCAACGTCCAGTGCTCGACGAGCTCATCGAGATCCAGCGACCGGGCCACGCTCGAACATCATGGCCACGCGCGCCCGGTGCCAACAGCCCGCGCCCACAGAGAGACACGACGAAAGATCACCCGCGTTTGCGGCCGGTGACACGTTTCTTACCGGCACCCCGATGAGCAGCATCGGCGGTGGACGGTGTGGCTGAGCGAGGATCTGATCGGCGCGATCGAGGCCGCGGTCCAGGCCGAGGACACCAGCCGTGCCGCGCTCGTGGAGGCGGCGCTGCGGGCGGACCCGGCGATCGCCGCGCACCTGCCATAGCCCGCTCCGAAAAAGCGGACCTGGAGCTGCCCGCCCGCCGCGGCTGGCAGCTCGCCCTGGCCGCCGTGCTCGACACCCTGCCCGCACAGCTCGACGTGATCATCATCGACACGCCGCCGGGCCTCGGAGTCCTGCCCGTGATTGGCCTGTCCGCCGCCGCCCACGTTCTGATGATCACCGAGACGCAGTACCTGAGCGTGCGCGCGCTGCCGGACGGGCTCGACACGATCCGCCCAGCGGCTGCAACCTGCGCTGCCAGTGGTGCATCGGCGATCATGTGCCGCTGGAGATCTGGGACGACGAGCGCGAGATGCTCACTCTCGTCGACGCTTCCAAGGAGGCCCCCGACCGGCTCCCGGACACCCTCGCCGAGCCCGCGGCGATGATGAAACTGGTCCGCGATCTCGTCGGCTACCGCAAGACCGGCTCGTACCGCTCCGGGGGGACCCGTCACACGCGGGAGTTCCGCGTCCAGAACGTGTCGTTCTCCGGGCTGATCGGCGAGCCGCTGATCTCCCGGGCCGCGCTGGTACCTGCGATCGGCTACCTCCTCGACCACGACGTGCGGGTCGGGATGTTCACCAACGGTGAGCTCATGGATTCCACGGTCATCGACGTCCTGGTCCGCGCGGGGTACGTGAACGTGAGCCTCGATGCGGCGAGCGCGGACACCTACGCGGAGCTGAAGTTCCGCGGGCACAGGGCGGGCGCGGTGAAGTTCGACCGCGCGGTGGCGAACCTGACCGCGCTCGCCGACCGGCGCCGTACCGAGCGGACCGAGGTGGAGATCGGGGTGTCGTTCATCGTCTACCCGGAGAACTACCACGAGGTCTACGACGCCGCGGTGCTCGCCAAGAACGCCGGCGCGGACCGGCTGCGCCTCAAACGCGACATCTCCGGTGATCGGCTCCTCAACCCCGCCCAGGCGGACCACGCGAACACGCTGATCGCCCGCATCCGCGACGAGATCGCGGATGACGCCGCCCAGTGCCGGCGCGAGGACGCCTATCTCGAGGGGTTCCGGATGTTCGCCGGCATCAGAGGGCGCCGTCCATCGGGTTGTCCCGCCAGCGGTCGACCGCGCGGACGTAGCCGTGGACGACGGGGGAGCCGATCGACCATCGGCCCTGGGCGGCGATCGCGGCGGTCTGCGCGCCGGCGCGCGCCGCCGCGGTGGCGCCGCCGGCGCGCAGCGAGTGGGCGGTGTACCGGTCGGCCCCGGGCAGGCCGGCCCGCACGGCGGCGGCGCGGACGACCCGGTGGATGCCGTCGCCGCTCATCCGCCGGGGGGAGATCCGCCCGGCCCGGTCGACGGCGCGCAGCAGCGGCCCGGCGGTGATGGCGCGCTCGGCGAGCAGGGTCCGCCAGGCCCGGACGGCGCGCACGGGGCAGGTGTCGGGGTGCGAGCCGTAGGGCACGGCGACCTCGGCGCCGACCGCGTCCTGGTCGGTTTTCGACCGGCGGACGTAGACGAGCAGGCCCTCGTCGACCTCGACGACGTCGGCCAGGTCCAACGCGGCGAGCTCCGAGCGGCGGCCCATCATCGCCACGCCGAGGACGAGCAGCGCCCGGTCGCGGACACCGAGCGGGCCCTCGGGGCAGGCGGCGACCATCGCGCGTAGCTGCTCGCGGGCCACCGGCGGCGCCTGGCGGACCCGGCGGCCGGCGTCGGCCTGGGCGCGGCGGTGGGCGCGCAGAACCTCGCGGGCGCCGCGGGTGTCCGGCGGGGTGAGCCGGCGCCGGCGGTGCCGGGTGCGGATGGTCGCGATGGCCTGCTCGATGCTCGCCGCGCCCGCGCCGGCGGCCACGAGCGCGGCGACGTACTCGGCCAGGGTCGCGTCGGTCGCCGGGGCGTCCCGGCGCCCCTGCTGCGCACACCAGGCGGCGAAGACGGCCCACTGCCGGTCGTAGGCGCGGCGGGTGGCGGCCGCGGGCGCCGCCTCGATCAGCTCGGCGGTGGCGGCCGACACGGTGTCGTTGATGTCGACGTCGCCGGGCCGGGCCAGCTCCCCGGCCGGCGTCGCGGTGGGGACGAGGTCGGCCGTCATCGTGCCGGTCCGAGGTCCGCGCCGGCGGGCGCGGCGGTGATGTCGGGGGCGTCGATGTCGGGGTAGAGCTGCCGGTAGGTGTCCAGGTGGTCGGCGTAGTGCGCGCGGCCCTGGTCGGTGAGGTGGTAGCGGTACTCCGGCCGGGAGCTGGAGTACGCCGGTCCGGTGCCGTTCGCCCGGAGGGTCACGGGCACGTGCCGCCGTGTGGAGCGCAGGTACGGGCGGTTGCCACGCCGGCTCACGTGCCCGGCGTCGAGGTAGAGATGCGCGGTGCTGGCGAGCTGGTCGGCGAGCAGCCCGGTCTCGCCGGTCCGGGCGACGGCGGCCATCTGCCGCCACAGCCACTCCGACAGTGCCCACCGCGGGCGGGCCGTCCGGACAGCGGCCTCGCCGGTGCCGGCACGGACCGCGGCCCGCCCCGCCCGGGTCATCCACACGTCGACCGCGTCGCTGAGCACCCCGGGGGTCGTCTCGGACTCGATCAGCCCCCGGTCGCGCAGCGCGGCGAGCGTCGCCCCGGCGCCGCTGTCGTAGACCCCGGCGGCCCGCAGCCGGCCGGGGATCGGGGAGTACGCGCCGTTGAACGCGATCCGCCGCCACTCCCGCGCCGGCCGCGCGTCGAACCGCCCCTCTGCGCCGCGACGGCGGTGCTCGTCCTCGAGGGCCTGGTCGACGTCGTAGAGCGCCCGCAGGTAGGTGCGCTGCCGGTCGTTGAGCCCCGCCCACTCCTCGGCGGTGGTCATCCGGCGTCCCTGCACCGCCATCCCTGCACCATCCGATCATGGTTTTGTGGCTCGTGATAAGGCATCTTATCGCGAGTAACCGGCCGCCACCGACCCCCGGCGACCGTGACCGCCCGGGGCAACCCCGCCGGGCGGCGCCCGCAGCCACCCGCGCGACGAAGACGGGATGCCCCGACAGCAGCAGGGTGAGCGCGGGCACCGCGGCCCGCGCGAAGGTGATCTTCCTGTGGGCGGGGACCGCCACCCGACCGCGAGGGACCATATCCGCGATCGAGATCGAGCTGACCGGCATCATCGGCGTGCTCGCGGACGGTCGTCCGCGCCAGCGTCCCTGGTCCGGCGGGTTCGGCCCCGCCCAGGACCGCCTCTACCTCGCGGTCAGCGACGTCGACGGGGACATTCTGGAAAACGCCTGCCTGGCGGTCGCCGGCCCGAAGACGCCCATCGCCCTGCTCCTCGAGGGGTCAATCGCCGCGATCCGGTGGGTGGCGTCCGCGCTCCAGCCCGGCCGCCCGGTGGATGGACGCTCCGCGCACCCCAGGATCACGATCATCACGACCCTCTTAGCTCAAAATCGGATTTCCAGAAACGAAAATCTGGTTTTAGTATGATGGGGGTATGACGACGCCTGCGCTGCCTGACCTCGACTCGACGCCCGCCGACCCGGGCCCCGGCCCCGCCGCGCCCGTCTCCGCCGCATCGGTGGAGACGTTGCCGTGCGCCTGGTGTGCCCGGCCGGTGGAGCAGCGGGCTAGTGGGGCGGGGCGCCGGCGGCGGTACTGCCCGGACCGGGACTGCCAGGAGCAGGCCAAGCGGGCCCGGGCGGCGCGGCGCGCCGCCGGCGGCATCGGCGGGGACGTGGCGGCCGCGGAGGATCTGCTGGACCGGCTGGAGACCTACATCGGCCGCCTAGGCGACGGGCTGGCGGCCGAGCTCACCCCCGCCGGCGTGCAGTCGACGGTGTCTCGGGCGGAGGCGGCCGCGGCCGCCCGCATCGCCGCGGCCACGGCCGAGGTGGAGGAGGCGCGGCGCACCGTGGCGGAGGAGGTGGCCCGCGCCGGCGCCGAACGGGACGCTGCCCTCGCCGAGGCGCAGGCCGCGCGGGCCACCGCGGCCGCCGCCGATGCCACCGCCGCGGCCGCCCGCGCGCAGGCCGAGACGGACCGCGCCGCGGCCGCCGACGCGGCCGCCCGCGCCGAGCAGGCGGCCGCGGCCGCCGACCGCGACCGCGCACTCGCCCGCGCCGAGCAGGCGGACACCGAGCGGGACCAGGCCCGCACCGCCGAGCAGGCCGCGCTCGCCCGCGCCGAGGCCGCAGACCGGGCGCGCTTGGGCGCCGAGCAGGCCCGCGCCGACGCGACGGCGCGCGCTGACCGGGCCGATGAGGGCTGGCGCAGCGCCGAACAGGCACGGGTCACCGCGCAGGCCGAACGCGACGCCGCCCGGGCGGCCGAGCAGGCCGCCCTCCAGGCCCGCGACACCGCGGTGGCCGACGCGGCCCGGGCGGCCGAGCAGGCCGCCGAGGCGGACCGGGCCCGTCAGGCCGCCGAAGCGGACCGGGCCCGCGCGCAGGCCGAACGCGACGCCGCCCAGCAGGCCGGCGACGCCGCGACCGCCCGGGCCGCCGCCAGCGAGCAGTCGTGGCGCGACGCCGTCGCCGAGGCCGCCCGCGCCGACGCGCAGCGCACCGCGGCCACCGAGACGGCCCGCGCCGCCACCGCCGCCCGCGACACCGCACAGGCCGACCGGGACCGGCTCGCCGCCGACCTCGCCGAGCTGCGCGTGCAGCACGCCACCGAACAGGCCCGCGCCGCCCGCGCCGAGGCCGACCGCGACCGGCTCGCCACCGAGGCCGCGCAGCTGCGCGAGCAGGCCGCCGCCCGGCCCACGCCCCGCAAGCGCACCCCCCGCAAGACGGCGCCGGCCGACGACGCCAGCGCCGGCGACTGAACCCCGGGCGGTCACGGGGGTCGAAACTGGCAGAGTCGCGTGTTCGACTGACCTGTATTCGCAAGATCGAGAGCGGTGATCGTTACTTATAGTGAGGCGCCCGGATGGGGCCATGCATGGTGGATAGGGGCCTTCTCTGTCGCCCCCTACCTGCCAAGATGAGACGAGACAGGCAGTACGTTCCATCTAGGCTGGCTTGGGCGGGGCTGGGAGAGGTAGATCGTGACGATGATGCTGACGGCCGGGCGGGGTCTGGCCGATGATGGTCGGGTGGACGAGTCCGAGCCGGTGGTGGGGCGGCCTGACCCGGTGTCCATTCAGAGGTGACGGTCCCAGCACCTCTGTCAGGCCGTCGACCAGCTCCGTGGTCCGCGCCCAGCACAACGCCGCTAGCAACGTCAGTCGGACCTGCGCAGGGCTCGCCCGGAAGTCCGACGGGTAGAGCTTCGCCGCCCGCGCCCGCCACCCGGCGACCAGCTTCTCCGACCAGCCATCGAACAGATCTGCTGGCAAGCCCACCGCGCGGACCCGCTCCAGCTTGGAGATCTCCTTCAGCAGCGTGTCCAGGCCGAGCTTGCCCGGATCGGCCTTCAACTCCGCGAGGAAATCCACCCCACCCGCAGCCACCGGCTCCCCGCCTGCGGGGACGGCCACCAGCTCCTCCAACCGGCCGACCGCGGCCGCCGGTAACCGGGCCGCGACCAGGGCGGTGAACTGCTGCTCGAAACCCGCCCGGGCCGCCCCCAGCACCCGTTCCACCCGCGACGGTCCGGGTGGTTCGACCCGTAGTTCCCGGCAGCGGGCCAGCAGCGCCTGACGCTGCCGGTCATCGGTCAACTCGACCGGACACACCTCCGCGGCCAGCCACCCGGCCAGCGTGTTCTCATCGGCGACCGTGCACTCCCGGAACCCCAGCTCGTCGCGGATCTCCACCCGATGGCGTGTGGTCTGCCGGCTCGACCAGTCATACCCGACGAGCGCCGCGGTCTCGACCCCCACCTGCTCGGCCACATAGGCCACCGCGGCCTTCGGGACCTCCCCGCCGTGGCGAGGAAACCGAGCCTCCACCTCGAAGAACTTCAGCAACAAGGCGAACGCCAGCCGGGACGCCCC
Organism: Frankia sp. CeTa3Moorea; assembly: GCF_978021225.1. NCBI lineage: Bacteria > Bacillati > Actinomycetota > Actinomycetes > Frankiales > Frankiaceae > Frankia > Frankia sp. CeTa3Moorea. The sequence goes on from NZ_CDXDOR010000138.1 coordinate 12,498, forward strand.
CGTCTTGTTCCGCAGCAGCCGTCGGTCATCCTCCAACAGCGTCCAGCACTCGATCAGCTCTTCGGCAGTCCACTCACGCCGCACCCGACGCCCCCGTAGTCACGCAGCCACGTGATCAGACGACAGGCTACGACCACACCGGCCACGACCGGAAGCATTTCGACCAGCTACCCAGAGCTACATGTCATTTCCTGGCACCGACCCGAGCACCGGGCCGGCTGGGTGAGTTCCCAGTCGAACAGCGCCGGCGTCTCCCCAGGCCTGCGGCGGCGGAACACCAGCAGGTCGGTGGCCACCCGGGTGCCGGCGGCCGCCTGATGGGCACCGGAGGGCAGCCGGATCGCGCCGAGCAGGTCAGCTTCGGCCTGCATCGCCCGGCGCGCCGCCGGGTTACGGGCGTCCATCGTGTACGTGGAGGTGACGACCACGACCACCCCGCCGGGTTTGACCAGCCGCAGCGCCTTGAGCAGGAAGTGGTTGTGCAGCGCCATCCGCCCGTCCGGGTTGAACACCGGGTCGTAGGCCCCGTAGTTCCCGAACGGCACGTTGCCTACCACGCTGTCGAACGACCCGGCCGGGAACCGCACCGTCTCGAAACCGGCCGCGAGGATCTCGGCGTCCGGGTAGAGCTTGGCCGCGATCGCCGCCGATGTCGGGTCCAGTTCCACGCCGACCATGTGGATCGGCAGGTCCTCGGGCGCCAGACCGATCCAGTTTCCCGACCCGCAGCCGAATTCACCGACCCGTCCGCCCGCGAATCCGAGCCTGCGATTCAGCTTCCAACCGGCCCGCACCAGCTCGGCGTCGGTGTAGTGCGCATTCGGTGTGGTGGCCCGTGCGGCCTTCCACTCGTCGTCGGTCAGGAGCCCGCGTAGCCGCTCACGTTCACCTGCGAACCGGTCGACGCTGTCACGGAACACCCCCGGCAGCGCCCCCCAGGACGACCAGCGGGCCAGCACCGTCTGCTCGGCCGCCGTGGCCGACCGGTCCCCCTCGGCGCGCAGCAGGGCCAGGACATCCAGCGCAGCGAGGTTCGCCCACGCCTTCGCCATCTCCCCGGGGGGTGCCAGATCCTCCTGACCGCGGGGGCGGAACCGCGGGCCGGCCGGCGCGCTCAGGCCCGGTTCGTCGGCGGCCGCGGCGCGCGTCGGGGCGTCCTGGAGGACGGCTGCCGCTGGGACGTCCGCGGCCGATTCGGGGGTCGGTTTGCTGGCGGCGTCGGCCCGCTCCAGCGGGGTTTCGCCGGCATCCTGGTCCGCGTCGGGGGCGGCGGGTGGGATGTCTGCGGCGGTGTCCGGCGTGGCACCGCCGAGCGTGGGAGGTTCCTCGCGCGGGGGCCGCGGCGACGTTGCACGCCCGCCTCGGCTGGCTGGCCGACCCCACCACCGCCCCCCGCTGGGCCCAGCAGCGGGCGCAAAAAGCGCACAACGCCGCCCACCGACAGGATC
>NZ_CDXDOR010000139.1:0-12896 GCF_978021225.1 Frankia sp. CeTa3Moorea
CGGGGGTGGCGACGAGGGCGGCGATGGTGACGGGGTACAGGGTCGCGACGCCCAGGCCGGCGAGGGTGAGCGCGCCGGTGACAACCGCGGTGTGATCGGTCGTGGCGATGGCCAGGGCGCTGGCGGCGGTGACGGCGCCACCGAACGTGACAAGGGGTAGCCGGGTAAGCAGTAGGGGTCCGAGGAGGCGGCCGATGGCCATCCCGGCGGGGAAGGAGATCCCGAGCACCACCGCCGTGGCGGTGGACACTCCGGTGTCATGCAGGCGGGTGACCCCCCAGATCGTGAAGCAGAACTCGACGGCCACGGCGAGCGCTACACCGCTCCAGCGCCGCGCGACCCGCCCGGCCACCAGCGGGCGTGCGGTGCCGCTCCCGGCAGGCCGCGGCTCGGTGGCGGCGGGCCTGGTGGCGGCGGGCCTGGTGGTGGCCAGGGCGATCAGGGGCACGACGGGGGCCAGAAGGGCGAGCCGGCCGTTGGCGCCGGTGGCGTCGAGGGTGCCCATGGCGGCTGGAGCGGCAACAGCGGCGGTGCTGGCGGCGGCGGTGACGCGGCTGAGGCGGGCCGCGGCGTCGGGACCGGCCAACAGCGCCGGGGTGACCAGGACGAGGGCGGCGCCGCCGACGCCGAGCAGCAGCGCGCCGACGATGGCGGCGGGCAGGCCGGGCGCGGTGGCGAGCAGGGCACTGCCGGCGGCGGCGGTCAGGGCTCCGCCGCGCAGCGCGGGGTGTGCTCCGCGGCGCAGCAGGATCGGTCCGACCGCGGCGACGACGATCAGGCCGGCGCCGAAGGTGGCAGACAGACCGGCCAGCCGGTTGGCGGGCAGGTGCAGGTCGCGGGCGAGCAGGGCGAGACAGGCGCCCAGGCTCGTGACGGTGAAGCCGAGGGCGGCCTGCGCGGCGCCGGCCTGCAGGCCGGCGCCGCGCAGGCCCGGCGTAGCCGTGCCGCCGGCCGATGGTCGGCGGGTCATGGCGGCGCCGGAGCCCACGGAGTGCCGTCCAGGTCCAGCAGCACCGCACCCACCGTCGACAGGTCCACGGCCATCCTCCCCCAATATGCTCGCTACCCGAGGATGACATGAGGATAAGGTGCTTATGGGGTAGTGACGGTTAAAACCGATCGGTCAGTCTCGGGCGGCGAGACGGATGGCGGCGGGTACGACGGCCCACAGCACGACCAGCACGACGAAGGTGCAGCCCCCGGCAATCCAGCCGGCCGGCGCCCCCTTGACCACGTCGAAGATGAGCAGGACGACCCCGGAGACAGCCACGGCGAACAATGCCAGGCCCACCTGGGCGAGCCGGTTCGCCACCCGGATCAGCGTCTCCTTCTCCTTGCGCCGGAAGACCGCGCGGTGCAGGCTCACCGGCATGATGAGCAGCCCGGTGGCGCTGACCGTCAGCAACACGATCACGAGATAGAGCGACTTCTGCTCGTTGCTCAACGTCGTGAACCGCTGCTGGAACGGGATGGCGAGCAGGAAGGCGGTCAGCAGCTGTACGCCCGTCTGGACGACGCGCAGCTCCTGCAGCAGATCTCCCCAGTTGCGGTACCGGCGTTGCGCCGGGCTCTCCGAAGGGTCCGGCCCGCCGTTCGAGGAGTTCCCCCGGGCGGTGGAACTCCTCGCCGTCATCCCGCCGTCGTCGTCTGCCGCCGAGCGTCGCGCAGCCGGTCGACGAGGGACACCGCCGGCCCGAATACCCGCTGAGCGGTGGGGGATCCCGCGACCGAGGGGTGCGGATGGGTGGGGGCGATCGCCTGAATGGCCCGCAGTCTGCGGCCCAGGCGCACGAGTTCGGACTCGGGACGGACCTGGCGCAGCGCCTCGAACTCCTCCCGCTCCTCGCGCTCGGCGTGTTCCACCACCGTGTGCTCGAACGCGGCGAGCTTGGCCCCGAACTCGACGCTGCTCGCGTCCATCCGATCGAGGTCGGCGAGGTCCCGACTCGCCGCCTTCTCCTCCTGGTTGCGGGCATCGGTCACCTCGGGCCCCACCACCTGCCGGCTGATCGGGCGCAGCACCACCTCCTCGCCGGTCTCGTGGGCCGCGAGCAGCGCCCGCAGCTTGTCGAACGCCTCCTGGCGGCGTTGGCCCGTTGACGTCCTGACCTTCCCGAACAGCTCGCGGATCTCGGCATGCTGCGCGAGCAGGATCCCGACCACATCGTCCTCGGGGAGCTGACTCGCCCGGGTTCGTTCCCTCGTGGCCTTGCTGACCGTCATCGCACTCTCCTCATCGCGGACCGCGCACCGGACCGTGTCCCTGCTGGCCTGCCCGCTTGGCGGGAACAGGAACCTGGTCCGAGCGGGGGGATGCGCCGGATCGGGATGGCCAAGCCCAGGGATGGGCCCCAGGATCAGGAGATTCGTCGGAATCAGGAGGTTCGTCGGCGCCGGGCGGGTCTACCGGCGTTCGAACATCCAGGCGGCAGCCAGCGCTACGCCGACCACGATCCCGACAAGCAGCGCTCCGCCGAACACGAAGAAACCGACCGTCCTGATCAGGGCGATCCCGATCGGCAGCGCTGCGGCCAGCAGGAACACGCCGCGGGTGCGCACCGGCGTGTTCACCATGGCGAAGATCTTGCGCGGGCCCGTCACCCGGTTGACGTTCAGCTCGTCGGACACCGACGGCATGAGCCGGATCGTCGTCCACGTCAGCAGGACGAAGGCGATCGACAGCCCGAGGGCGTAGAGGAGCCCCACGCCGCGGCCGAAGGCGTCGAACGCCGCACCGGCACCGATCACAGTGATCATCAGCGGGACGTACCAGGAGGTGGTGCGGTCCTGCCGGGCCTGACCGGCGAGCCAGCGCGCCTGGGCGAACCGTTCGCCGCGCCGACCGGAACCGCCGTAATACTGATCCGCCATAGTCGCTCGACACTCCCCTCCCACGGCCGGCGCCGCGGTGCCCCCGTACCTCACGGGGACATCACGCCCCAGTCTCCCCATCCTCCCCCAAGACGAGGGAAAGCCGAGCCGTTTCGGGAGGATCACCTGCCCGCCGCGCCGTCACCGCTGGGCCGCGGGCCGCGCTCGGCGGGCCGCGAGAGCCGGCACCGCAGGTGACACGGCAGATGGCACGGCAGGTGGCGCCGCAGGCGACCCGCCGTCCACCCGCTCAGTACGTGCCCGATCGGGCATCCCCGCCCGGGGTCCTCGATCTCGGCCCACGGCCCGAGAACTCGCGACCCGAGAGCCCACGACCCGAGAGAAGGAGGCTCGCACCGGGTCGAAGATCTGCCGCGGTGGAGTCACCACACGCCGCACTAATTACCACAGGTCGTACTGCCGGGCGTGCGGATGACCGCGACCGCGCACTGGGCGTGTGTCACACACTGTGAACTGGTGGAACCCAGCAGCAACTCGGCGAATCCGCCGCGGCCCCGGGCTCCGATGACCAGGAGCTGCGCCCCCGCTGCGGCCCGCAGGAGGCTGGACGCGGCCGCTCCGCGGATCAGGTCCGTGCGCACATCGAGATCACCCGGCTCGGGCAGACCCGCGCGCACCGCCTCGTCCAGCACGGCCCGCGCGGCCCCCTCGAGGGCGGCGTCGACGAGGGCCGTTCCGCCGGGTCCCGTCGCATCGAGCGCCGGGTCCCCGAGCGCCGGGTCCCCGAGCGCCGCATCGGCGGGCCCCGAGTCACCGAATCCTGGATGATCATCGAGTGCCGTGCCCCCCGGTGCCGTGCCCCGAAATCCACGGCCGACGAATCCCGAGGCGAGGCCCGTTCCACCCGGGTCCGTCCGGATGAATCCGGTCCCGCCCGGATCCGCGTCGCCGGGCCCCGCACCAGCCGACGCCGCACCAGCCGACGCCGCCCCGGCCGGCGCCGCACCAGCCGGCCCCGCACGGACGGCCCCGGCGCCCGCCGTGGGCACTGCGCCGACGAACCTGGCACCGCAGAGTCCCAGCCGGACAACGAACTCCGGTGGCAGCGGCGTCCAGGCGTGCAGGATGCGCAGCGAAGCCCGGCGCAGCGCCGCCTCCTGGGCGGCCCACCGCAGCGCGGCCAACGAGCAGGCGGACCCGTCCACCCCGACGACGACGGGCCCGCTCTCGGCCGGCGCCGCCGACCTGCCGTGGACCACGACCACCGGCACCGACGCCCCGTACACGCACGCCATGCTGACCGAACCGGCCGGCAGGCGGCGCGGCCGGTCACGGCCGCGGGCACCGAGGACGAGCATGGCCGCGCCCTCCGACTCGGTCAGTATCGTGTCCACCGGGCTCCCGTACACGGTCCGCTCGACGATCCAGGCGTCGGGCTGGGCCTCGCGGACCCGGTCGACGACGTCGTGCAGCATCCACTGGGCCGTCCACCGGGGATGCTCCGGTGAGGTGGCAGGCGGCGGCTTCACCCGCGTGCAGAACGGGCCGGCCGCGGCCCAGACGAGAACGGCACGCACCCGCGCGCTACAGCGGCGCCCCGCGCGCACGGCCCACCGCAGCGCGCGCTCGGCATCTGTCGACCCGTCGATCCCGACCACGATGTCCGCCACGCGGCACCGCCTCCCCTCCGAGCATCCTCGCTCGCCGAGCAGGCATCCGTCCCGATCCCGTATCTACTACAACACGAAGAGCCAACGGGCGCGACGGGAGACAGGCGGGAGACAGGGGATGGATCTCCCGGCAGTGGCGGAGGTTGGTCACGAACAGGTCAATATCTGTCACGAACAAGTCGATATCGGCTACAAAGAGCCCAATATCGATCACGAAACGGTAACAGATATCGGTGCCGACCAGGGTGTGCGCGGAAAACCCGAGGGAACACCAGGAGAGGAGGTGGTACGGATGTCGGTCCGCCTGGCCCCCGCCTCGGCGCTCGGGCCGAAGGCCGAGGTTCCCGAGCCGGCGACGGCGGTGGTGGAGCTGCTGGGGATACTGCGCCACCATCTGGGCATGGATCTTGCCTGGCTCGGCCGCATCGAGACGGACGTCCTCGTTGTGCAGGTCATCAACGGGGACGGCGCGTCGTTCCAGCTGGCCCCGGGCTCCACCGTTCGGCGCGAGAGCGCCCTGTTCGGACGCGTCCTGTCCGGTGAGTTTCCCACCGTCATCCCGGACACCCACGCCGATCCGCGTATCCTGCGACTGCCCGTCGTCGACGAGCTTGACGTGGGGGCCTACGCCGCGGTGCCGGTCATCGACAGCGACGGCCTCGTCTACGGCCTGGTCGGCTGTCTCGGGCACGGGCCTCATCCGCACCTGCGGCCGCGCGACGGCCGGTTCCTGCGGATGATCGCGGAGATCCTCGGCGATTCCGTGACCGACCTGCACCGGATGTGGGAGGTCCGCAGCCGCGTCTGGCGCGACGTCAGCCATGTGATCGACGGCGGGGGGCCCGCGCTCGCCTTCCAGCCGGTGCTCGACCTCGAACACGGAAAGATCATCGGAGTGGAGGCGCTGTCCCGGTTCTCGGACTACGCCCGCAGCCCGTCACAGTGGTTCACCGCGGCAGGCTCCGTCGGCCTCAACGTCGATCTCGAACTCGCCGCGGTCCGACGCGCGCTCACCGTGCTGCCCCGGCTGCCGACACACATGATCCTCGCGGTTAACGTCTCGGCGACGACCCTCTCGGCCGGCCTGGTGGAGATGATCATGGGCGAGGACGCCGAACGTATCCTCGTGGAGATCACCGAGCACGAACGGATCGGCGACACTCCGGCGATCAACCGCGACATCGAGCACCTGCGCCGGCTCGGCGTCCGCATTGCCGCCGACGACGTGGGTACCGGCTATGCCGGGCTGGAACAGCTCGTCCGGCTGCGACCGGAGATCATCAAGATGGACTGCTGCCTGACCCAGGGCATCGACACCGACCCGGCCCGGCGGGCCGTGGCCGCCGGGCTGGTGCACGTCGCCAAGGAGATCGGAGGCGGCGTGGTCGCCGAGGGCATCGAGACCGCGGCCGAGCTCCAGGCCACCCGGGAGACCGCGATCCCCTACGGCCAGGGCTTCTTTCTCGGCCCGCCCACCCCCGTCCTGCCCGAGGCCGTCAGGTAAGCCCGCCGTCAGGCAAGCCCGCGGCGCGCTCGGCCGCAGCGGCGGCGGTCAACCATCGACAACGGGGCTCTCCCGGCGCATCCGGAACCAGACGACCTTCCCGTCGCCGGGGATGACGTCGGCGCCCCAGGTCTCAGCGAGCTCGGCCACCAAGTGCATGCCCCGCCCGCCAAGCGAGTCGGTGTCGACCTGCTGCACCTGCGGGAGGCGGCTGTCCGGATCCTGGACGCCGACCCACACCTGGTGGTCGGTCGTCCGGATCTCCAGAACCGGCTCACCGCGGCCGTGCACGACAGCGTTGGTGACCAGTTCGCTGGCGAGCAACACGACGATCTCGGCCAGCTCCGCCGCGAAGCCGGTGCCGGCGAGGCCCGCGGCCAACCGGACCCGGGCCTGCCGGGGCGCGATCGGGCTGAGCGGCAGCACGAACCTGTCCAACGGCTCGCCCGGCTCGCCCGGCTCGCCGGGCAGCCCCGGTTCACCCGTCATGTGAAGGACATTTCCTGGCAATCATGCGGATAAACTCGGTGTCGGAGCTCAGCCCGTGACCTGCGCGAGCACCTCGTCCCAGTCCCGCAGGAAACGATCGAGACCGTACCGGGCCAGGGCCGCCCGCCGGGCCTTCTTCCCGTACGCCCGAGCGCGTTCCGGATCGGCGACGAAGCGGCGGACGGCGCCGGCGAGCACCGCCGGATCGGTGGAGAGGACCCCGGCGTCCCTCGGCACCGCCTCCACCGCCTCGGTGGTGGCCAGCGCGACGACGGGCATGCCCAGGTGCATCGCCTCGAGCAGGGACAGCCCGAGCGAGGTCCACCGCGGCAGGTGCACGTACACCCGGCGGCGCGCGACGGCCTCGTGCAGGGCGGCCTGGGAGGCGTCCTCGAACACGGTGAGCCGCTCGGCGGGAAGGCCGGTGTGCGCCGGTAGGGCGCTGACCCCCAGGCCGAAGGCGTCGACCGGTGCCGCCGCGGCGAACAGCCCCAGCAGGTCGGTCCCGGTAACCCGGCCGCGGCGGACCGGTTCGTTCACGGCTACCGCGACGCGGGGCAGCTCACCAGTGTAGCGGTGGCCCGGGTCGACGATGCCGTGCTCGACGACCCGGGTGGGCGTGCTCCCGGCATCCCAGAACAGCCGGTTGAAGTGGGTGACGTGCACCAGGGTGAGGTCTGGCCGGTCGGCGAGAGGATGCCGGGTCGTGGGCACGTCCCCCTTCGGGGTGTTGTGCTCGACATAGACCGCAGGGAGGTCCCGCCCCGGGCGCCGGCCACCCAGCCAGCGTTCCGCCAGGTCCAGCTCGCGCGGCCGCTGCAGGACGACGACGTCCACGTCGGCCGGGCCGAGCTCGTCCGGCCCGGCCTCCGTGACCGTGCCCGGCCACGGATAGGTGCGCGCGCGGCCCAGGCCGTCCGGGCCGCGATCCGGGGTGACCGGGACGAGATAGGAGTGATCGCCCTGGACGAATGACGTCGTCCACGATCCGTGCACGTGCCACAGCAGAATTCTCACGCCCGGTTCCCCGTTTCCTCGCAGCCCTCGCCGCTTTCTCGCGGTCCTCACCGTTCCCTCGTGGTTCTCACCGTTCCCTCGTGGCCATCGTCCGCTGTGCGCCGGATGCGCCCGACTAGGGCGCTCGTCGACCGGTCCGCCACGTAGTCGACGATGCGGACCTCGCCGCCGAGCGCACGGACCAGCGGCGCCTCGGGCAACATCGACTCGGTATAGTCGCCGCCCTTGACGTACACGTCGGGCCGCAGGGAACGCAGCAGGTCGGTCGGGGTGTCGTCGTCGAAGACGACCACGTGCTCGACGCCGGCGAGCGCGGTCAGCACCGCCAGCCGGTCGGCCAGCGCGTTGATCGGACGGTCCGGGCCCTTGAGCCGACGCACCCCGCTGTCGCTGTTGACCCCGACGACAAGCACGTCACCGAGCCGGCGGGCGGCGTCTAGGTAGGCCACATGGCCGGCGTGGAGGACGTCGAAGCATCCGTTCGTGAAGACGATCCGCCGACCCTGCGCCCGGTGCGCCGCGACGACGTCCGCGAGACGCGCGGCGTCCAGGACGGCGCCCGTGCCGAGGTGGTGCAGCCGGGCGCGCAGGTCCGCCGCCGGGCAGATGCCGGTGCCGGCGGTCGAGACGGCCACGGACGCGGCGATCGAGGCGAGCCGGACGGCGTCACGCAGCCCGACGCCCGCAGCCCGGGCGAGGACCATGGCGGCGACGAACGTGTCACCGGCCCCCGAGGTGCGCTCGTCGGGCGCGTCGGCGGTGGCCGGCAGATGCCACGGCGGCTCATCGGGAGTAAGGACGACGACGCCGTCGCGGTCGAGGGTGACGGCCGCGGCCCGCGCCCCGCTGGCGGCGAGGATCTGTGCCGCGTGGTGCCACACGGTCCCGACCCGGTCGTGCGCGAAGGAGCCTCGGACGGCCTCGGGCAGCAGCGCGACGACCTCATCCGCATTGGGCTTGACCAGGTCGGGGCGCACCGCCGCCCATCGGGTGAGGTCGTGGGCGTCGACGACGAGCCGCCGGCCCGCCGCCCGCACGGCTGCCGCCACCCGGCCGATCAGCTCGGGGGTGAACAACCCCGTGCCGTAGTCGCAGGCCAGCACGGCACAGGCCGACGCGGCCCCGGCGGTGACGCGGGCCGCCACGGCGGCGGCGGTGGCCCGCCGGGGCGGGGTCTCGTCACCCGTGTCGCAGCGCAGGTGGAGATGGTTGCCGGAACAGATCCGCCGCTTGGCCACCGTGGTCCGCCCGGGTTCGACGACCACGGCGGACGTGCCGACGCCACCGGCGTCGAGCAGGTCCCGCAGCCGCCGGCCGTCGGGATCGTCCCCCACCATCCCGACCAGCCGGGTGCGCGCACCGAGGGCGGCCGCGGCGAGGACGGCGTTGCCGGCTCCCCCCGGGGACTCCTCCCGCCCGGTCACAGAGACGACGGGTACGGGGCCCTCCCGGGACAACCCCCGCGGCGGTCCCCGCAGCCAGGAGTCGAGCATCGCGTCCCCGACCACGAGCAGGTGCAGCGCACCGAACCGATCCGGCAGCTCGGCGAGCGGCACGGGACGCGGCGAGGCCGGAGACGCGGGGGCGGCGGTCATCGGGCCATCCCCTCCCCAACCAGCGCGAGCGCGGCGGCGGTCACCTCGGCCGGCGGCAGATCCAGGCATTCGTGCCCGAACGGGCAGGTGAAGGCACGGCAGGGCGTGCAGGGCGTCGCCCGGCGCAGTACCGCGACGCGCGCGGCGCGTGGCCGGTACTCGCTCTCCCGTTCGGTGCCGGCGAACAGGGTGACGACGGGCGTGCGCACCGCGTCGGCGAGATGGGCACCGCCCGAGTTGTTGGTGACGACGACCGCCGCGCCGCGCAGGAGCGCGGCCAGCGCCGGGACGTCCAGGACCCCGGCGAGGCCCCGCCCCGCCGGGCCGGCAGCGGCGACGACCCGGTCGACCAGGGCGGTCTCGGCGCCCGTGCCGGCGGCGAGGACCCGCAGGCCCGCGCCCGCGAGCAGGCCGGCGACCCGGGCGAACCGGTCGGCGTCGTAGCGGCGGGCCGAACAGCTCGCCCCGGGCAGCAGCACCGCGTAAGGGCCGGGTTCCGTCAGCGGCCGGACCCTCGCGACGGCCTCGCCCGGCACGGCCAGCCGGGGGTGGGATGCGGGGGCGGGGATGCCGAAGCGGCGCAGCAGCAGCAGCGCCCGGTCGACCTGATGGATACCGTCGGGCAGGTCGTCCACCCAGTGGGTGAGCAGCGACCCGCCGAACTCCCGCGAGGCGCCGACCCGGGTCGGGATCCCGGCGAGGGCGCAGACGAAGGCGGCCGGCCACGGCGACTGGGAGAACGAGGTGAACAGGACCGCGACGTCGTAGCGGCGCCGCGCCAGCGTCTCGACCAGCCGGGTCTGCTCGGCCGGGTCGACGGGTCGGCCGCCGGTGTCCTGCCAGCACACCGATGCCACGACCGCGTCATCGACGCAGTCAAGCAGGGGCAGCACGGCCGCCCCGCCGGGTGAGGTCAGCACGTCGAGGCGGGCCCCGGGCGCCGCGGCCCGCAGCGCCCGCAGCGCCGGGGACAGCAGCACGACGTCCCCGAGATTGTCCGGACGGACCGCCAGGACGTGGCGGGCGGCCGCGAGGTCCAGCGGACCCGCACGGCCCGCCGCCGGGTGGGACGCGACTTCGTTCACGGAGGCTCCGGGACGGTCGAGAACGGTCGAGAACGGTCGAGACGGTCGGGGACGGCTTCTCCCCCCGCCCCGTGCCCGGAGGGTGGGCAACAAAACTGCTACTCTCCGCGAGAAACGTTCTCTCCGTGAGAACCACGCCGGGCGAGAACCACGCCGATCGCCTCGGCATCGAGGGCCCAGGGGGCTGCCCGGCAGGCGGTGACCGCTCCGGCGAGCGGGTACGGCCTTCTCCATGCCGCGAGCAGCCATCCCCCGGACAGCCATCCCCCGGATCGCCTTCGTCTGCGGCAACCTCGTCACCGCGGAGGACGGCGTCGCCGACTACACCGTCCGGCTCGCCGAGACACTGCGCCACGACATCGATCCCGTCCTGATCACCTCGGGGCGGGTCGAGGGCGACCTCGGCCCCACCCGGGTGGTCACGCTGGAACGTGGGTGGGGTCCGGCCGGGATCGCCGCCACCGCGACGGCGCTGCGGCGCCTGCGGCCCGACCTCGTCCACCTCCAGTTCGCACCCTCGGCGTTCGGGTTCTCCCCGGCGGTCGGGCTGCTGCCCCCGCTGGCGGGCCGGCGCGTCCCCTGGGTGACCACCCTGCACGAGTACGGCTGGTGGGCATGGCCGTCCTGGCTGCCGGCGGCCCTGTGGCGACGGCCGGAACGGCACGGCTGGTGGGACCGGGAGACCCTGACGCTCGTGCCCCGCTCGCGCGCCCTGGTGGTGACCAATCCCGAGCACGCCGCCGCGGTACGCACCCGCTTCGGCCGCCAGGCGCAACTGGTCCCCGTCGCCGCGAACGTCCCCCGGGCACGAAGCACCGCCCGCACCGCCAGTCTGTCCTCCGACGTCAGCCCATCCCCCGGCATCAGCCCATCCCCCGGCATCAGCCCATCCCCCGGCGTCAGCCCGGGACAGGCGGCCCGGTCCCGGCTACGCGGCCGGCTCGGCACCGGCCCCGACGCCGAGGTGGCAGTCTTCTTCGGCTTCGTCCACCCGGTGAAAGGCGTGCGGTATCTCCTCGAAGCCGTCGCCGAGCTGCACGCCGACCATCCCGACCTGCATCTCGCCGTCGTCGGCGGGTTCACCTCCCTGGCGCTGCCCGACGCCGAGGCTGCGGCCTTCCGCCGCGAGCTCGAAGGGCACGCCCGTGCCGTCGGCGTCGCGGACCGGGTGACGTTCACCGGACATCTGCCGGCCGAAGAGGTTTCGGACATCCTGGCCGGGGCGGACGTCTGCGTGCTGCCGTTCACCGCCGGGGTGACGACGAAGAGCGGGGCGCTGGCGGCCGCGCTGTCCCACGGCCTGCCGACAGTGGTAACGGTCGCGGACCCGCCGGATCCGGCCCTCGTCGACGGCCGGACGGCGATCGTGGCCAAACCCGTGCGGGACCCGGCCGCGCTGGCCCGTGGGCTGCGCCGGCTGCTGGGCAACCCGGCGCTGCGGGCGGCCGTGTCCGCTGGCGGCCGCGACCTCGTCGCCGACCGGTCCTGGCCGTCCGTCGGGGCCGCGCACGCCCGCCTCTACCGGTGTCTGATCGGTCCCCGATGACCGTCGACGATCCCCCTCCCCACCCATCCAGATCTCGCCTATCCAGAGGGATAAAATGGACACAAAACCCTCTGGAAAGGCAAGGAAGCCGAGACCGAGGAAGCCGAGACCGAGGAACGTCGGTGGCCGGCGAGTGGACGGATCCGGCCCGGGCGGAGCCGCGCGAGATCCTCTTCGTCGAGCTGCTCGGCGGGTTCGGCGATCTGCTGATCGCCCTGCCAGCGATCCACGCACTGGCGGACAGCCATCCGAATGCCCGGATCCGCGTCCTCACCTTCGCGCCGGCCGGCGAGCTGCTGACCCACGACGACCGGATCACCGAGGTCGTGCAGGTGACTGATCACCGCGCGCAGGCCGTCCGCGAGGCTGTCGTCCGCGCGGTAAGCCGGCCGCGGGCGGACCTGGTCGTGACGACGAGCCGGCACAGCGGCGTGCCGGCCGCGATCGAGGCCGGGCGACCGCGGCATACCGGACGGCCGAGGCACGTCGTGACGGACCTCTGGCGGCGGCCGGACCCCGCCGAACCGATCGGGTCCCGGTTCGTCCGGCTCCTCACCGAAGACGGCTGGATCCGGCCCGGCCCCGGCCATCCGGACGGCGCCGACGCCCGTGGCCGTGGCCGTGGCCGTGGTAACGCCCATGGGCGGGTCGCGCTGACCGCGGCGGAGGTCGCCGAGGGTGAACGCATCCTCGCCGCACTCGACGGCACCACACCCGACGGCACCACACCCGACGGCACCACACCCGACAGCACCACACCCGGCCGCCCGGCTCCGGTGCTGCTGGTACCCGACGCCGGAATGGCCGTCAAACGGTGGCCGGCACGGCGGTGGACCGATCTCGCCCGGCTGCTCGCGGCGCGCGGGCATCCGGTCCTGCAGCCACACGCATCCGGGGCCGGGACGGCCGTGCCCCGGGTGCCCATAGCCTCCCCGCTGCCGCTGCGGGGGTTCGCGGGGCTGTGCGCGGCCGTCGGCGCGCGCGGCGGCGTCGTGGTCGGCGGGGATACCGGGCCGGTGCGCCTGGCCGCTGCCGTCGGCGCCCGCACGGTGGCGCTGTTCGGCCCGAGCCCGGCCGCCCGCTACGGCATCGCGGCGTCCCGGCAAGGCGGCGATCCGGGCGGGATGGACCTGCAGGGACTGCCAGACTGCCCGGTCC
>NZ_CDXDOR010000139.1:12921-13809 GCF_978021225.1 Frankia sp. CeTa3Moorea
GTCCATCACCGAACAGGACTGCTGGTGGACGGCGCGATGCCCGCTCTCGGCCGACGGTCCGGCCTGCATGAGGGACCTCACGACCGCCGTCGTGGCCGAGGCGGTTTCGGCCCGAACGCCGGGCCGGGCATCGGCCCGGACGGTGGATCTTCGGCCCCCGCCACCGGGAAGAAGAACCCGATCATCCAGTCCCTGCCATCCTCCCTGTTACCCAGAGTAGTAGTTTTCTCCACGCTCCTCGGGGCAGCCCTCGTCTCGTGGCTGAACAGATCCGCGCCGTCGACGGCGCTTCCCCCCTGAGCGCGGACACGCACGCGGCCGCCGGGCGCCGGACCCTGCCGGAAGCGGTGCTGTTCGACCGGGACGGGACGTTGTGTATCGACATCCCCTACAACGGCGATCCCGGACGGGTCGTCCCCGTATCGACGGCGGCGGCGGCCCTGCGGCGCCTGCGGCGGGCCGGCATCCCGACCGCCGTGGTGTCCAACCAGAGCGGTGTCGGGCGCGGTCTGCTCGCCCTCGACGACGTCCATGCCGTCAACCGGCGGCTCGACGATCTGCTGGGCGGTCTGCTGGGCGGTCTGGGGCCGGTGTTCGTGTGCCCCCATGCGCCGGACGCGGGCTGTCCGTGCCGCAAGCCTGCCCCGGCGCTGCTCCTCGCCGCGGCCGCCGCACTCGGCGTGGCGCCGCGGAACTGCGCGTTCATCGGCGATATCGGCGCGGACATGGCCGCCGCCGCGGCGGCCGGCGCCCGGGGCGTGCTGGTGCCGACGGCGGTCACCCGCGCGGACGAGGTCGCCGCGGCGCCCGAGGTGGCCGCCGATCTGCTCGGCGCCGTCGACCTCCTCCTCGAAGCGGCGGGAACGGGGGGACCGGCGGGAACGGCAG
>NZ_CDXDOR010000140.1:0-13661 GCF_978021225.1 Frankia sp. CeTa3Moorea
GGGGACAGCAGCTTACGGGTGACCGTCGCGGGGTGACCTGTCGTTGTCTTCCTCGCGGTGGCGAGGAGGTTGCCGGTGTTTCTCGGCAGCCACGCGCCGCGGCTCGACGACAAAGGGCGGCTGACGCTGCCCGCGAAATTCCGTGACGAGTTGGAGAGGGGGCTTGTGATCACCAAGGGGCAGGAACGCTGCCTGTACGTCTTTCCGATGGCGGAGTTCACCCGGATCAGCGAGTCCCTCCGCACTGTTCCGGTTACCGCAAAGGCATTGCGTGACTACAGTCGGGTGTTTTTCTCCTCGGCCGCGGACGACGTGCCGGACCGGCAGGGGCGGATCACGATTCCGGCTCCGCTGCGGTCCTACGCGGGCTTGATGCGCGACTGCGTGGTCAATGGGGCCAACACTCGGATTGAGATCTGGGATGCCCAGCGGTGGCAGACCTACCTGGAAAGCCAAGAGGAGAGCTTCGCCGAGCTGTCCGAGGAGGTCCTGCCCGGAGTGATCTGAGCTGCCCCGGGTTCATGGATCCGGGTGCTCCGCGGGCTCGCCACGCGCACCGTCCCTTCCGGCTGTCCCTTCCCCGGCGGCCGGCATCCGGGACGTACGCGAGGGCGGTCGACCTCGGTCACCCGACCCGGGCCCGCCGCCCGGTGGCTTCCGCCGATGAAGCCCCCATGCCCGTCAGTACATCTGAAGACGAGGTCCACGAGCGGTCGAGGGAGGCTCAGCACTGAACGCCACACATACGCCTGTGCTGACCGACCGTGTACTGACTTTGTTGGCCCCGGCCCTGCGGGTATCCGGAGCGATCGTGGTGGACGCGACGGTGGGTCTCGGTGGGCATGCCGCGGCTGTGCTCACGGCCTTCCCGCACGTACGGCTGGTGGGGCTCGACCGCGACCCCGACGCCTTGGAGCGCAGCGGCGAGCGGCTGCACGGGCTCGCCCCCGGCCGGGTGGAGCTCGTCCACGCCGTCTACGACGAGGTGGCCGAGATCCTGGACCGGCTCGGTCATCCGGTGGTGCAGGGCGTCCTGTTCGACCTCGGCGTGTCGTCGTTGCAGCTGGACACGGACGACCGTGGGTTCGCCTACTCCCGGGACGCGCCGCTGGACATGCGGATGGACCAGACGCGGGGCAGGACGGCCGCCGACATCCTCAACACCTACGATGCCGACGCGCTGACCCACATCCTGCGGGAATACGGCGAGGAGCGCTTCGCCCGCCGCATCGCCGGTGCGATCGTCCAGGCCAGGGCCGTCGCCCCGTTCGTCGCCTCGGCGCGGCTCGCCGATCTGGTACGCGACGCCATCCCGGCGCCGGCCCGGCGGACCGGCGGCAATCCGGCGAAACGTACCTTCCAGGCGTTACGTATCGAGGTCAACGCCGAGCTCGACGTGCTCGCCCGGGCGTTGCCCGCGGCCTTCGACGCGCTGGCCGTGTCCGGCCGGCTCGTCGTCCTGTCGTACCACTCGCTCGAGGACCGGCTGGTCAAGCGGCAACTGCGCGGCTATGCGGAGGCCTTGGTCCCGCCGGGCCTGCCGGTGGTGCCCGAGGGCGCGGGCCCCAGGCTGCGCTGGTTGACCCGAGGTGCGGAACCGGCGAGCGAGACCGAGAAGGCCGAGAACCCGCGGGCGGCCTCCGTCCGCCTGCGTGCCGTCGAACGTACCGCGCCGAACCCGGACCACACCCGGAAACCGACCGGAGGTGCATCGTGACCGCTCCCGCGCAGCCGCTCTCCCGCGCCGGGCGTTCCGCCCCCGCGCGGACCGGCTCTGGGCGGACCGGCTCCGGGCGGCCCGACTCCGGGCAAAGGGGCGGTGGGCGGACGACAAGCGCCCCGACCTCCTCGACGGGGCGGCCCGCGGCCCGCTCGGCCGGCGCGACCGCTCCGGCCATCGACCCGCAGCCGCGCCGGGCGCCGAGCCGGGCGCGGCTCGCGGTGGTCCGGCCGGCGCCGGGCGGGGGCCGCAAGGGTCCCTTCGTCGTGCTGCTGCTGCTCCTGCTGGGCGCTGGTCTGCTCTGCCTGCTGCTGCTGAACCTGGCGTTGATGGAGAACTCGTTCCAGGCCAACACTCTGCGCAATCGGGCGTCCGCGCTGGCGGACGAGGAACAGTCGCTGTCGGTGCGTGCCGACCAGCTCTCCGATCCGGCGTCGCTGGCCGCGCAGGCCTCCCGCTACGGCATGATCCCCGGCGGGGTACCGGCATACCTTCCGCCGGGCGCTCCGCTGCCCGTTGGTTCCCGGACCCTGGCCCGGGAACCGGGCAGCGGATCCGTCCTCATCGTCGTGCCCGCATCGCCCGGCCCGAGTCCGGCCGGCGGTCCCGGGAAGACCGGCGGTCCCGGGAAGACCGGTCAGCCAGCGGCCGGCGCGACGGCGGGTGGCACCACCGGTGCCGGCGGAACCGCCCACGCCCGCCTTCCCGCCACCGGGACGGACGGTGCCGCGCCCAATGGTGCCGCGCCCAGTGGTCCGGCGGCCGGTGGTGCCGCGATCGGGGCGGCGGGAAAGGCCGGAGCCGGGCAGTGAGCTCGACGCCCCCGGGCTCCCCCCGGCGCGGTCGCGGACGGCTACGCCTTGTTCCTCCACCGCCATCCTCCGTGTATGGCGGTCGGTTGCGGCGGGATGTCGACGATCCGGGTCGGGGGGCCGGCGACGGGCCCGGTGCGGACGAGTACGGCGACGAGGACCACGACGGCCGGTATCCGGACGGCCGGTATGCGGGCCGCCGGTATGTGGGCCGGCGTCCCGGTCGGGTCAGCCGGCCGCGGCACCCCCGGGTCCGTCGCGCCTACCGGCTGGGCAGCCCGCGCCGGCGGCTGCGGGTGTCCATCGTGCTCATGTGCGCGGTCCTCGGTGTCCTCGGGCTGCGCCTGACCCAGCTGCAGGGTTTCTCCGCCTCCACCTACGCGGCCCAGGCCGAGGCCCAGCGGCTGCGGACCATCGTGCTGCCCGCGGCGCGCGGCGCCATCACCGACCGGGCGGGCCACACGCTCGCGCAGCACGTCGAGCTGCGGGCCGTCTACGCGAACCCGACGAACGTCAGGGACATCGCGGGGACGGCCGCGAAGCTTGCGCCGGTCCTCGACGACAGCACCGAGGCGTTGCGCAGACGGCTCACCACCGACCCGGCCGACCACATCAAGTTCGTCTACCTTGCCCGCGGGCTCACTCCGGACGTGGCGGAGAAGGTCAGCGCCCTGGGGCTGCGCGGTATCGGCATCACCGAGGAACGCGGACGCACCTACCCGTCCCGCGAACTGGCCGCGAACGTCATCGGGTTCATGCGGCACGGCGATGGTGACATCCTCGAGGGCGGCGGCGGGCTGGAGCTGGCGTATGACAAGGTGCTGCGCGGTACCGACGGCCTTCGCCGGCTGGAGGCGAACCCGGCGGGCATCGAGATCCCCTCGGGCCAGAGCCGCGAGAAGGACCCGATCCCGGGTTCCTCGCTGCGCCTGACCCTCGAGCGGGACATCCAGTGGAACGCTCAGAACGCGATCGCCGACGCGGTCCATACCTCCGAGGCCGACGGCGGCATGGTCGTCGTGATGGACCCCCGCACCGGGGACATCCTCGCGATGGCCGACTCGCCGCAGTTCGACCCGAACAACATCACCGCCCGGGACACCCCGGCGCTGGGCAATCGGTCCACGCGGGACGCCTACGAGCCCGGCAGCGTCAACAAAGTGATCACGATGGCCGCGGCGCTGGACCGCGGTCTGATCACTTCCGAGACCCCGATGACCATCCCGCCTTCCATCACCCGGGGCGGGGTACGCATCGAGGACTCCGAGCCGCACGGCGTCGAACATCTCACCGCCGCTGGCGTCCTGGCCCGCTCCAGCAACATCGGCACCGTGGAGATCTCCGAGCGGGTCGGGCGGATCGGGCTGGAGCAGACGCTGCGCTCGTTCGGGCTCGGTGCCCGTACGGGCCTGAACTTCCCCGGCGAGGGCACCGGCCTGCTGCCGGCCGCCCGGGACTGGTCGGGCAGCCAGGCCGCCACCATTTCCTACGGGCAGGGCATGTCGGCGACGGCGCTCCAGATGGCCTCGGTGTACGCGACCATCGCGAACGGCGGTGTTCGCGTGACCCCGCGGCTCGTCGACGCCATCACCGGTCCGGACGGCGTCGTCAAGGTGATTCCCCATCCGCCTGGTCAGCGCGTCGTCAGCGCGCAGACCGCGGCCACGCTCACCCGGATACTCGAGGCGGTGGCGACGAACGAGGGCACGGCGCCGCTCGCCGAGGTTCCCGGTTACCGGGTGGCCGGCAAGACGGGCACCGCCAAACGGCCCGACCCGGTGCACGGCGGTTACCAGGGCTACGTTCCCTCGTTCATCGGGTTCGCCCCGGCGGATGATCCGCGGGTGGTGGTGGAGATCGTCCTGGACAACCCGAAGAAGGGTTACTTTGGCGGTCAGGTCGCCGCGCCCGTGTTCCAACGTGTCATGTCCTTCGCGTTGACCACCCTCGGCGTGCCACAGCCGATCACCAGGCCCGCACCGCTCCTGCTCGACCTGGACAGATGATCGCGATCCGCGCCGGGACGTGGCGGGCGGGGAAGGCCGGCTGGACCACCGCCGTGCTCGGGCTCCCGTGGGGATGGCCGTGCCCGCCCCCACTAAGGTCGTGACCGTGACCTCTCCGGCACCTCGACCGGCTGCCCCGCCCGCGTGTAGCCTCGCCGATCTGCGCGCGGTGCTCGCGGCCGCGGCGCCCGTCCCGGAGCCGGCGGCGTTCGCGGATGCGGGACATTCGCCGTCGGGCACGCGTGCGGGCACGGACACGGACACGGACACGGACGTGATCGTGCACGGCGTCACCCACGACTCGCGTGCGGTCCGGCCGGGCGACCTCCACGCGGCACTGCCCGGTGCCCACGCGCACGGTGCGGCCTTCGCGGCCGCCGCGGTGGCCGGCGGCGCCGTCGCCGTGCTCACCGACGCCGAGGGCGCCCGCCGGATCGCGGCCGTGCCGGCCGGCCCCCCCGGGGGAGTCCCGGTGCTTGTCAGCGACGATCCACGGCGCGACCTCGCCCCGGTGGCGGCGAGGATCTACGGTGATCCCTCCGCGGCGCTGCGCCTGCTCGGCGTCACCGGCACCAACGGGAAGACGACCACGGCCTTCCTGCTCGACGCCGGGCTGCGCGCCGCCGGCCACACCACGGGCCTGATCGGCACGATCGAGACCCGGATCGCCGACGAACGGCTGGGCTCCGCCCGCACCACCCCGGAGGCGAGCGACCTGCAGGCCCTGCTCGCCACGATGGTCGAGCGTGGCGTGGGGGCCGCCACGATGGAGGTGTCCAGCCACGCGCTGGCCCTGCACCGGGCCGACGCCCTGCACTTCGCCGGGGCCGTGTTCACCAACCTCAGCCAGGACCATCTGGACTTCCACTCCTCCATGGAGGACTACTTCGTGGCGAAGGCGTCCCTGTTCGACCCGGCCCGGACCGCTGTCGCGGTGATTGGCGTGGCGGACCGGTGGGGCCGCCGGCTCGCCGAACGGCATCCCGGCGCGATCACGTTCGCCGTCGAGGGGCCGGCCGACTGGACGGCCCGGGACGTCTCCTACGGGCCGACCGGCACGCTGCTGCGCGCCGAGGGCCCGGACGGGCTGCGGGTGGATCTGTCCGTGCCGCTGCCCGGTGCCTTCAACGTCGCCAACGCGCTCGGCGCGCTGGCGCTGCTCGTCGCCGTCGGGGTCCCCCCGGCCACGGCGGCGGCGGGGATCGGCTCCCTGCCCGGGGTGCCCGGCCGGATGGAGCGGGTCGACGCCGGCCAGCCGTTCCTGGCCCTGGTCGACTTCGCGCACACCCCGGGCGCGGTCACGACGCTGCTAGAGACGGTTCGCCCGCTGGTGAAGGGCAGGGTCATCGTCGTGCTCGGCTGCGGTGGCGACCGCGACCGCGGCAAGCGCCCGTTGATGGGGGCTGCCGCGGCGACACTCGCCGACATTGCGATCTTCACGAACGACAATCCGCGCTCGGAGGATCCGGCGGAGATCCTCGCCCAGATGCTCGCCGGGGTCACGGCGCTGTCGGCCACGGACTCGGCTACGGACTCGGCTACGGCTACGGTCCTGGTCGAACCGGACCGCGCCGCGGCCATCGCGGCCGCCGTGGCCGAGGCCGGGCCTCAGGACGCCGTCGTTGTCGCCGGCAAGGGTCATGAGCCGGGCCAGGAACAGGCGGGGGTGGTGACCCCTTTCGACGATCGGGTCGCCCTGCGCGCCGCGCTCTCCTCGGTGGAGAGGAGATGATCCCGCTGACCCTGGCCGAGGTCGCATCGGCGACCGGCGGCCGGCTCGACGCGGTGCCCGACCCGGGCGTCACGGTGCGTTCGGTCGTCGTCGACTCCCGCGAGGTCCGCGACGGCGCCTTGTTCGTCGCCCTGGCCGGCAGCCGGGTCGACGGGCACGACTTCGCCGCCGCCGCCGTCGCCGCCGGCGCGCCCGCTGTGCTCGCCGCCCGGTCGGTGGGCGAGCCGGCCGTCATTGTCCCCGATCCGCCTTCGGCGCTCGCCGCGCTCGCCGCGCACGTCCGTGACCTGGCCGCCGCCACCGTGGTCGCCGTGACCGGGTCGGCGGGCAAGACGACGACCAAGGACCTGCTCGCCGACGTGCTGGCCGGGCTCGCCCCGACGGTGGCCGCGCCCGGCTCGTTCAACAACGAGATCGGACTGCCGCTGACGCTGCTGCGCACCGAGCCGGACACGGCGTTCGTCGTCTTGGAGATGGGTGCCCGCGGCCCGGGGCACATCGCCACCCTCTGCGCGGTGGCCCGCCCGGCGGTGGGGGTGGTCCTCAACGTCGGCAGTGCCCACCTGGGCGAGTACGCCGACGGCCGGCTGGGGATCGCCGCGGCCAAGGGCGAGCTTGCCGAGGCCGCGAGCGAGGCCGTCGTGCTCAACGCCGACGACCCGCTGGTCGCGGCGATGGCGGCTCGGACGACGGCCGAAGTGATCACTTTCGGGGAGGGCGGACGGGCCGACGTGCGGGCCGGTGCCGTCGATGTCGACCGGCTGGGCCGCGCCTCGTTCGACTTGCTGGCGTACGGCGAGCACCACCGGGTGACCCTCGGGCTCGCCGGCGCGCACCAGGTGCCGAACGCGTTGGCCGCGGCGGCCGTCGCGATCCGGCTGGGGCTGTCCCCGGACCGGGTCGCCGCGGCGCTGTCCGCCGCCCGCCCGCGCAGCCGGTGGCGGATGGAGGTGACCACCACTGCGGCCGGGGTGGTGGTCGTCAACGACGCCTACAACGCGAACCCGGAGTCGATGCGGGCGGCGCTGAAGGCGTTGGTGGGCATGCGGGGGAAGGGCCGGGCGTTCGCGGTGCTCGGTCCGATGGGGGAACTCGGTGACGCCGCCGCCGCCGAGCACGACGTGCTCGGCCGGTTCGCGGTCCGCCTCGGGGTCGATCGACTGATCGCGGTGGGTCCGGCGGCCCGCCGCATCCACCTGGGCGCCTCGCTGGAAGGCTCCTGGGATGGGGAGTCGGTGGAGGTGACCGACGCCGACGAGGCGGTGGCCCTGGTGGCCGCGCAGGCCGGACCGGACGACGTGGTACTGGTCAAGGCCAGCCGGTCCTTCGGTCTGGAACGCGTCGCCGAGGCGTTGGTGACCAGATTCGGCGTCCTCGGCGCCGGGATCGAGGGGACATGACGGCGGACGGCTGGCTCCACACACGCGGACCCGCGCGGGTGACGCACGCGTGAGAGGCGTTCTTATCGCGGCCATGGTCGCGTTGGTCGTGTCGTTGCTGGGCACACCCTGGGTGATCCGGCTCTTCCGCCGGCAGGGATACGGCCAGGAGATCCGCGAGGACGGGCCGTCCAGCCATCTGACCAAGCGGGGCACCCCCACGATGGGGGGCACCGTCATCATCGTCGCTACCCTGGCCGGGTACTTCCTGGCCCACCTGGTGACCGGTATCGGGTTCACCGCGTCGGGTCTGCTCGTGCTGATGGTGATGACCGGACTCGGCCTGGTCGGCTTCCTGGACGACTACATCAAGATCCGTAAGCAGCGCAGCCTCGGGCTCACCGCCCGGATGAAGTTCACCGGGCAGGCCGCGGTCGCGATCGTCTTCGGCCTGCTGGCCGTCCGGTTCAAGAATGACGCCGGGCTGCTCCCCGGCTCGACGTACATCTCGATCGTGCGGGACACGAGCTTCTCCGTCGGCATCATCGCCTTTCCCCTGCTGGCCTGGATCATCATCGCCGCGACCTCTAACGCGGTGAACCTCACCGACGGCCTCGACGGCCTCGCGGCCGGCACCTCGGCGATGGTGTTCGGCGCGTACGTCATCATCTCCTTCTGGCAGTTCGGCAACCTGTGCGAGCCGCACGCGGCCGAGGCGGGCTGTTACCTCGTGCGTGATCCCCTTGACGTCGCGCTGGTCGCGGCGGCGGCGATGGGGGCCTGTTTCGGGTTCCTGTGGTGGAACGCCAGCCCGGCGAAGATCTTCATGGGGGACACCGGGTCGCTCGCGCTGGGCGGCGCCTTCGCCAGCATCGCGATCGTCAGTCGGACCGAGCTGCTTCTCGTCGTCCTCGGCGGCCTGTTCGTCATCGAGACCCTGTCCGTGATGATCCAGGTCGCGTTCTTCAAGGCGACGAGGAAACGCGTGTTCAACATGGCGCCGATCCATCACCATTTCGAGCTCGCCGAATGGCCCGAGACGACGGTGATCATCCGATTCTGGATCGTCTCGGGACTCGCGGTGGCCTTCGGCCTGGGCCTGTTCTACGCGGAGTTCCTCTCCCACGGAGGTGGCTGACGCCATGACGGGCGACGGCCAGGGCCCGGGCGACCTCGCGACCCCGACCTCCTGGGCGGGTCTGCCCGTGCTGGTCGTCGGGATCGGGGTCTCCGGGCTTGCCGCGGCTCGGGCACTGCTTGCCCGCGGCGCGCGGGTCCGGGTCGTCGACGCCGACGACTCCCCACGTCACCAGGGTGCGGCCGCGACGCTGCGGGCGCTCGGGGCCGAGGTGGACCTCGGCGGCCTGCCGGCCGATCCCGGGGACAGCACGCTGGTCGTCACCTCGCCCGGCGTCCCGCCGACGGCCCCGCTGATCATCGGGGCGGCCGGCGCCGGGATCCCGGTCTGGGGGGAGGTGGAGCTCGCCTGGCGGTGGCGGGGTGGGAGCCGGTGGCTCGCCGTCACGGGAACGAACGGCAAGACGACAACCACCGAGATGCTCGGCGCGATGCTCGCCGCCGGTGGCCGGCGATCCACCACCGCCGGGAACATCGGGACCCCGATCGTGGACGCGGTCGCCGCCGAGCCGCCCTACGAGACCCTCGCGGTGGAACTGTCCAGCTTCCAGCTCCATTACACCCACACCATGGCCCCCCTCGCCGCGGCCGTGCTCAACGTCGCCCCCGACCATCTCGACTGGCACGGGGGCGCGGCGGCCTATGCGGCGGCGAAGGCGAGGATCTGGCGTCGTCCCGGGACGACCGCGATCGGCAATGCCGACGACGCCACCAGCGCGGACCTGCTCGCCGCCGCTCCGGGGCGGCGGGTCCTGTTCGGTCTCGACCCGGCGGCCCGGCCGCGGCCCGGCCTGACCGTCGTCGACGGCCATCTCGTCGACGACGCCTTCGGCGGCGGGCGGCTGGTCGCCGTCCGCGACCTCGCGCTGACCAGCCCGCACATGATCTCCAATGCGCTGGCCGCCGCCGCGCTCGCCCGCGCCGAGGGCGTTGGCCCGGCCGCGATCGGCACGGCGCTTGTCGCCTTCCGGCCCGGCGCCCACCGCAACGCCGAGGTGGCCGTCATCGACGGGGTCCGCTGGGTGGATGACAGCAAGGCGACGAACCCACACGCCGCTGCCGCGTCGCTGGCCGGCTACCCCTCGGTGGTGTGGATCGCGGGCGGCCTCAACAAGGGCCTCGCCTTCGACGATCTCGTCCGCGACGCGCGCCGGGTGCTGCGCGCCGCGGTCCTCATCGGGCGCTGCGCTGATGAGATCGCCGCCGCTCTCGCCCGACACGCCCCCGATGTCCCCGTGGAACGGGCTGACGGCATGGACGATGCGGTGAAGGCTGCGGCGGCGTTCGCGACCACCGGTGACACGGTGCTCCTGGCACCGGCCGCGGCCTCAATGGACATGTTCCGGGACTACGCGGCGCGCGGAGATCTGTTCGCGGCGGCGGTCCGCGCACGAGAGGGGTAACCGTGGCGGGGTCGGGAGCGTCGTCGCCGCCGTCCACCGGAACGTCGGCGCGGCCCGCGCGGCCCGCGCGGGCGGCGCGGGCGGCGCGAGGGCCCAAAGCCGTGCGAACCGGCTCCGCGGCCGAGCCCGACTCCGCCGGCGGGGGAACCGGCGCGGCGGACGGGGCCGAAGCACGGCTGCCGCTGCTCGACCGGCCGTTGGCGTCCTACTACCTGCTGCTGTCCTCGGCCGGTCTGCTACTGGTGCTCGGCCTGGTCATGGTCCTGTCGGCGTCGAGCGTGCGCTCCTACGCCGACTCCGGCTCCTCCTACACGCTGTTCATCCGGCAGGCGATCTGGGTCGCGATCGGTCTGCCGGTGGTCGCCGTTGCCTCCCGGCTGCCCGTGCGGGTCTTCCGCGCCTTTGCCTACCCGTTGTTGCTCGGGACCGTGCTGATGCTGATGGTGGTGCTCATCCCGGGTATCGGCAGCGTGCGCGGTGGCGCCCGTCAGTGGATCGTCGTCGGGCCGATTACGATCCAGCCCAGCGAGTTGGCGAAGATCGCCCTTGTGCTGTGGTGCTCGGATCTGCTGGTCCGCAAACGGCGGCTGCTGTCCGACCCCAAACACCTGCTCGTTCCGCTGGTCCCGGTGTTCCTGTTCATCGACCTGCTGCTGCTGCTCGAACCGGATCTCGGCGGGGCGATCTGCGTGACCGTCGTGCCGTTGACCGTGCTGTGGGTGATCGGTACCCCGATGCGCCTCTACACCGGGATCCTGGGATTGATGGCCGCCGCGGCGGCGGTCCTCGCCGTGGTCGAGCCCTACCGCATCCGGCGCCTGCTGTCGTTCACCGATCCGTTCGCCGACGCGCACGGCGACGGTTTCCAGGCTGTGCAGGGCATCTATGCCCTGTCGACCGGCGGCTGGTGGGGGGAGGGCCTCGGAGCCTCCCGGGAGAAGTGGCCGCAGTTACTGCCCGCGGTGCACACCGACTTCATCCTCGCGATCATCGGCGAGGAACTCGGGCTGGTCGGCAGCTTGGTGGTGGTGGGTCTGTTCGGTGTGCTGGGATACGCGGGACTGCGGATCGCGCACCGTTGTGACGAGCTGTTCGTCCGGCTCGCCGCCGCAGGGGTCACCGCCTGGATCCTCGTCCAGGCGATGGTCAACATGGGTGCCGTCGTGGGTCTGCTGCCGATCACCGGCGTCACCCTTCCGCTGGTGTCGTTCGGTGGCTCCGCGTTGCTGCCGACCCTCGCGGCCCTCGGCATGCTGCTCTCCTTCGCCCGGTCCGAGCCGGCCGCGGCCGAGTTCTTGTCCCGACGGGCCGAGGAACGCCACGCCGCGCGTCTCGCCGCGGCCGGCCGGCGCCGCCAGCGCTGGCGGCGCCGCCGCCGGGGCCGCCGACCGGACCTCGGCCTCGTACCGGTCGACGGCGCGCGGTCGGGTCCGGTGGATCCGGTGCCGGAGCCCGGATCGGGGCGTTCGTCGGGGCGCATATCATCCCGCGTGCGGGCCCGGGTGACCGGGACCGGGCTGCCCGGGAGACGGCGTGATGTGTCATCGTCTTGACCGATGTTGCGAAGCGTAGTGCTCGCCGGCGGCGGGACAGCCGGCCACGTGGAACCCGCACTCGCCGTCGCGGACGCGCTGCGGGCGACCGACTCCCGGGTGCGGCTGACCCTGCTCGGCACCACGACCGGTCTGGAGGCGCGCTTGGTGCCCGCCCGGGGCCATGAGCTGGCGACGGTGCCGAAGGTCCCGATGCCGCGCCGCCCCACCCCGGCCGTGTTCAAGCTGCCCGCCCGGTTCTTCGACGCGATCCGTCAGGCAGGGGAGACCCTCGACCGGGTTCGGGCGGACGTGGTCGTGGGGTTCGGTGGATACGTGTCCGCGCCCGCGTACCTCGCCGCCCGGCGCCGCGGCATCCCGATCGTGGTGCACGAGGCGAACCCGCTGCCGGGGCTGGCCAACCGGCTCGGCGCCCGGCTCACCCCGTTCGTCGCCACGTCCTACCCGAGCACGCCCCTGCGCGGCGCGACGCTCACCGGGATCCCGCTGCGGGGGGAGATCCTCACCCTTGACCGTTCCCCGGCCGCGATGCGGGCCGCCCGGGCGCGCTACGGGCTCGACCCACACCGGCCGACCCTGCTCGTCTTCGGCGGCTCGCAGGGCGCCCGCTCGCTCAACCAGGTGATGACGGCGGCGGCGCATCCCCTTGCCGCCGCCGGGATCCAGGTGCTGCACGCGACCGGGCCGAAGAACTTCGACGAGGTCGCCGCGGCGCTGCCCCTCGACCTGCCCACGCCGTACGAGCTGCGGCCGTACCTCGACCACATCCCCTCGGCCTATGCCGCGGCCGACATGACCCTGTGCCGGTCGGGCGCGATGACGTGCGCGGAACTCGCCGCGGTGGGGCTCCCGGCGGTCTACGTCCCCTTGCCGCACGGCAACGGTGAGCAGCGCCGCAACGCGCTGCCGACGGTGGAGGCCGGCGGTGGTCTCCTCGTCGAGGACGCCGAGCTCAGCGCGTCCTGGCTGCTCGAGAACGCGCTGCCGGTGCTCATCTCCGCCGAACGGCTGGCGAAGATGTCGGCCGCCTGTGCCGGCAGCGGCCATCCCCAGGCCGCCGCCGCGATCGTCGCCATGATCCGGGACGCCGCCGCCACCCGGCGGCGATCCCGCCCGCGGCACGCGGCTCCTTGACCGCTCCGCCGTCGCTGACCGCTGGGCAGCCAGGGGGCGCCCAACGCTGGCCGGTCACCGCAGCGTGACCAGCACGACCACCGGGATCTCCCGTTCCACCTGCTCCTGGTGGCCGCGGATTCCCGGCATCGTCTCGACCAGTGCCTCGTAGAGCCGCTGCCGCTCGTCCCCGGTGGCGGTCGACGCCTCGGCCTCGAATCGGTCGGTGCCGAGCTCCACCACGACTTTCGGCTCGGCCGTCAGGTTCTGGTACCAGTCCGGATGCCGCGGGGCGGCCATGTTGGACGCGAAGACGACGATGCGGCCGGGACCGCCGTCCACGACGTACCCCAGCGGGGTGGTGTGCTCCTTCCGGCTGCGCCGTCCGGTCGTCGTCACGAGCACCAGCCTGGAACCGGGCAGCGTCTTCTCCAACGCGCCGCCAGTCGCCCGGTACTCGGCGATCACGGTCTGGTTGACCGCCCTGACGTCGAAGCCAGGTCTGCGCGGGTCCTGCGTGTCGGCCATCGTCTCGATCCTCACCTGTCGCCGCCGGCCATGCCGGCGGGGGCGTGTTGCGGCAGTCAACCATCGACGCCGGGCAACAGCCGGCAGGATCATCGCCCGGGACGTCGCGCCGACGTTACCGGGCCCGCGGCGCGGCGCCGCTTTCACGCCGGGGAGGAGACGCCGTCTCACAGGCATCGGATGGCACTTCTTTGTATGAGAAAATTGAAGCTTTTCTTATTTTCGACAGTACCCCACCGCCGTTTGGACGGCCGTGGGGGAGTCGCAACCACGTATCC
>NZ_CDXDOR010000141.1:0-5725 GCF_978021225.1 Frankia sp. CeTa3Moorea
GTGGTGGGGCTGGTCCCTGGTCCACGGCATACGCCGCCGATGTCCAGGGGCCCGACCGCCTCCGGAGAGGGGCACCGGGTCGGTGAGTATGGGCGACATGGGGATCACTGTCGACCGCGGACCTTTCGGCTTCTTGTGATCTACCTGTACGCAGGCTGTGAAGCTCGGTCGGGGTGCGTCGGGCCGGTCAGGCGGGCAGGCTCGGGTGGGACCGTCCCCGAGGGTGGGAGGCATCGGGGCAGCTCGACGATGAAGGCGGTGCGTCCCGGCTCGCTCGTGGCCTGCACGTGCCCGTGATGTGCCTCGACGACGGCGGCGACGATGGCGAGCCCCAGCCCGGTGCTACCGGCGACGCGGGACCGCGAGCTGTCGCCGCGCGCGAAGCGTTGGAAGACCTCGGGGAGCAGATCCGGGGGGATGCCCGGGCCGTCGTCCACGACCGCGAGGATCGCCGTGGGGCCGCTCACGGTCAGGCTCGCCGTGACCTGGGTGCCCGGCGGCGTGTGGGTGCGGGCGTTGGCCAGCAGGTTCGCGAGAACCTGGTGCAGGCGGGCCGGGTCCCCGGTGACCGTGACCGGCTCCTCGGGCAGGCCGAGGGCGAAGCGGTGGCCCGGGGCGGCCACGTGCGCGTCGCTGACCGCGTCGACGATCAGCCGGGAGACGTCCACCGGTTCCCGGACCAGGTCCCGACCGGAGTCGAGCCGGGCGAGCAGCAGCAGGTCGGAGACCAGCGCCGTCATCCGCGCGCTTTCGGACTCGACCCGGCTCATCGCGTAGGTGATGTCCGCGGGGACGTGCTCGCGGGTCCGGCGGGTCAGCTCGGCGTACCCGCTGATCGCCGCGAGCGGAGTGCGCAGTTCGTGGCTGACGTCGGCGAGGAACTGGCGCATTCGCATCTCGCTCGCGTGCCGGGCGGCCAGCGCGGCACCGATGTGGCCGAGCATCCGGTTGAGCGCCGCCCCGACCTGGCCGACCTCTGTGCGCGGGTCGGTGTCGACCTGCGGCACACGCACCGACAGGGCCACCTCACCCCGGTCGAGGGGTAGCTCGGCGACCCGGGAGGCCGTCGCGGCGACCCGCCGCAGCGGTCGCAGCGTGACGCGGACGATCGCCGTGCCGGCGATCGCGGCGGCCGCGACCCCCACCAGGGCCACCACCCCAGCGATCATCGCCATCCTGGTGAGGGTCGCGTTCACCTGTTTCATCGGCAGCCCGGTGACGACGGTCATACCGTCATGGGTGGTCCTTGCGAGGAGCCGATAGTCACCCTGATCGCCGAACGCCCGGGTATACGGCCGCAGGTAGGCGGGAATGCCCGCGACGACGGCGGTCTCGGCGGTGGTCAGCTCCTTCCCCTCACCGGCGGTATCGATGAAGGCCCCGTAGGTTCCATCCTCGTCCACGACGGCTCCCAGCGTTCCCGGATCGACCGGTCCACGGAAGAACCGGCGGACCCGCAGCTGCTGCGGGCTGAGGCTGGACGGCTGGCCGGCGGCAGCGGAGTCGGCAGCGGAATTGGCGGGGGCAGCGGAGCCGGCGGCGGTGGCCGAGCCGCCGGCAGTGCCGTAGCCGGCGTTCCCCTCGGCCGGGGCCGGGAGGGTCGGCAGGGCCGGGAAGGACGGGAGGTTCTGCAGAAAGGCGGGTTCCGGCCGGTCCCATCGTCCGCTGGCCTCCCGCAGCCGCCTGTCGAGCTGGTCGACGAGGACACCTCGCAGCGCGACGGCGGTGACGAACACGATCGCCAGCGAGACGGTCGCCAGCAGGAGCATCAGTAGGGCGAGCAGCCGGGTGCGCAGCGACCAGCGCGAGGGCGAGACCGGCACGATCCGGTGAGCCGGGGAGCTCATGCCGGGCCCGGCGCGGTGCCCCTCGATGACGGGGTGGCGGAGGTCTTCGGTGCCAGCGCCGGATCGGCCGGCCGCAGGACGTACCCGGCCCCGCGCATCGTGTGGATCATCGGGGGGCGGCCGGCGTCGATCTTCTTGCGCAGGTACGAGACGTAGAGCTCGACGACGTTCGCCTGGCCGCCGAAGTCGTAGTTCCAGACCCGGTCGAGGATCTGGGCCTTGCTGAGCACCCGGCGTGGGTTGCGCATGAAGAAGCGCAGCAGTTCGAACTCGGTGGCGGTGAGGTGCACCGGCTGGCCGGCGCGCTGCACCTCCCGGCTCTCCTCGTCCATCGTGAGGTCGCCGACGACGAGCCGGGCGCCCTGCAACGCCTCGGTGGTGCGCGCGGCGCGACGCATCAGTCCGCGCAGCCGCGCGACGAGCTCCTCGAGACTGAACGGCTTCGTGACGTAGTCGTCGCCGCCGGCGGTGAGTCCCGCCACTCGGTCCTCGACGGCGTCCCGGGCGGTCAGAAACAGCACCGGTACGTCCGGGCTCTCCGCCCGCAGGCGCCGAAGCACCTCCAAGCCGTCCATGTCGGGCAGCATGATATCGAGAACGACCGCGTCCGGCCGGAAGTCGCGGGCGAGCCGCAGCGCTCCGCGACCATCCGCGGCGCTGCGCACTTCCCACCCCTCGTAGCGCAGCGCCATCGACAGCAACTCCGCCAGTGTCGTCTCGTCGTCTACCACGAGGACCCGCACCGATTGCATGGTGTCAGCTTCGCCTCCTTGGCTGGCTGTTACCTGAGGTCTTGCTGTGAGCTTGCTGTGAGCTGGTTCTGTGAATGCCCGGGGCCGCGGAATCGT
This sequence comes from Frankia sp. CeTa3Moorea, assembly GCF_978021225.1. Classification (NCBI taxonomy): domain Bacteria; kingdom Bacillati; phylum Actinomycetota; class Actinomycetes; order Frankiales; family Frankiaceae; genus Frankia; species Frankia sp. CeTa3Moorea. The sequence goes on from NZ_CDXDOR010000141.1 coordinate 2,696, forward strand.
AGGTGTGCCACTCGCCGCGATGTCCATCGACGAGACGACGGGGACCCCCTCGAATGGCAGCCTCCCCCGGGTGGCGGGCCCGACGGCTCCGATGGGATGGACACCACGTTCGGTCAAGCAGCGCATCACATCTTGCCAAGATTTTATCTTGGTGAGACTAATGTGGGCTGAGGTAGTGAGAGATGGGAGAATATCAATGGGATCACGATGTGATCTGTCGTCGGGTTGACCGTTGGAGTATCCCCCTTCAGGGGGTTCACCTGCGCAAACTGGGTAGGTGCACAGCATGGCTCGCCATAGTCGTCCTCGGTCCGCCGTCCGCGGTAACCGTCCCCGTATCGTGCGCCGGGTGGTACTGCCCACCGCAACTCTGGTCACCGCGGGAGTTGTGACCGTGGGTACGGCGTTCGCCTGTTCCAGATCGTCCTCGGTGGCGTCGGCCCCCGGGGAAACCAGCCGCGTCGTCGCCGCCGTGGCTCGCGGCGCCGGCACCTTCCCGCCGTCGGCCGGGGATGCGGGCGCGATTGCCGAGGCGGTCCGGACGAGCCCGTTCACCGCGGATGTTCCGCCGCAGAACTACGAGGTCACCGGGACCACCGTGGCCGCCAGCGACCCGAGCTGGGCACTGACCGAGCTGCGCCCGACTGTGGCCGATCTCGACCGGGCCGAGGGGGTACTGCATCACACGGACTCCGGGTGGGAACTGGTCCAGCTCGGTACCTACGAGGTCGGGTGTGGCGTCGTGCCCGAGGCGGTGCTGGACGACCTCGGCCTGAAGTGCCCGCCGCGGGACGGCTCGGTCTTCCCGACCTGATCTCCGGGAGTTCCGGGAGTCCCGGGCGGCGGATCTGCCTGCCGGGACGGCCGGAGCGTCAGGGGGTGTAGATGATGTCCCAGAGCCGAGCGGTCATGTCGGTACTGGTGGTGGCGAGCAGGAGGCCGTAGGGGGCGAACGCGCAGCTCATCACCGTGCTGCTGTGCCCGGTGAGGGTGGCGATCGCGGACCCGGTCGCGACGTCCCACAGTTGCGCGGTGTCGTCGGTGCTCGCCGTTGCCAGCAGGTGGCCGTCCGGGGAGAAGGCGCAGCTCTGCGCCGAACCCGGCAGGGTGAGCACGGTGGTGCCGCTGGAGGCGTCGGTGAGCCGGGTGCCCTCGTTGCCGCTCGTCGCGAGCAGCCGGCCGTCGGGAGAGAAGGCGCAGCCGCCAGCGAAGTTCGTGTGCCCGGGTAGGCTCATGATGATCTCGCCGACCGTGACGTCCCACAGCAGGGTGGACTCCGCGCCGGCGGTGACCAGCAGCCGGCCGTCGGGGGAGAAGGCGCAGCCGTAGACCGAGCCGCGATGGCCGTTGAGGGTGGCAAGATTCTTCCCGGTCGATGAACCCCACAGCCGGACGGTGCGGTCGGTACTGGTCGTGGCGAGCAGGCTGCCGTCCGGGGAGAAGGCGCAGCCGTACACGGGTCCCCGGTGCCCGGTCAGGGTCACCGTCTGGCGGGCGGCGTCGACGTCCCAGATGCGGGCTGTCTTGTCGCTGCCGGTGGTGGCGAGCAGCTTGCCGTCCGGGGAGAATGCGCAGCCATGCACGACCAGGCTCTTGCGCCCGCTGAGCGTGACCGACGTTCGGCCGGTGGCGACGTCCCACAGCCGGGTGCCGTCCTTGCTGGTGGTGGCGAGCAGCTTGCCGTCCGGGGAGAAGGCCGCCGAGGTGACGTCGCGTTCGTGTCCCTTGAGGGTGGCCCGCGCGGTGACCTCGACGTGGTGGGACGGGCGGCTGCTGCGCTCGAAGCCGCGCAGGTCCGCCGGCACCGCCGACCCCATCGGCACCGGCCCGGACGGAAGCGTGGTCGCCAACCAGTCGGCGTCGCGGACCGGAGTGCCGGGTGCCGCGTGGGTGTGGATGAGGCTACCCGGTGCCTCGGCGGCCAGGTCGAACAGGGAACCGTCGGTGAGGCGGACCCGCGCCAGCACGGCGCTCGCGTCGAAGCGTTCCCCGGGCTCGACGAGCCAGCGCACCATCGTCGCCCGCCCGCCGGGGATGTCCCAGCGAGCCGGTTGTAGGACCGGATTCGGGCGCGCTGCGGTGGTCCGGCGGGTGGAGACCGAGCTTGCCCAGGCGGCGGCGCCGAGCACCACGGCGAGCTCGGGATCGGCGGGGAGGTAGATCTGCTGCCCCGGCCAGTCGGTGCCGACCCCGAGCCGACCTTCGAGGATGTCGGTGACGACCGGGATCCGGGAGCTGCCCCCGACGAGGAGCACCCCACTCAGCTTGTCCGGTCCGTAACCGGAGGACTTCAGCAGGTGCTGGCAGCAGGCCATCGTGCGGGCCAGGATGGGGGAGGCGAGCTGGGTGAACCGGTCACGCTGCATGCTGACCAGCAGGCCGGCCGGGCTGAAAACGTCCTCCACGACGGCGATGTCGGAGAGCTGATGTTTCACCGCCCGGGCGAAGTCGAGCAGTTCGTGGCGGGTCCGGTTGGCCGTGGTCTGGAACGTCTCGCCGATCCCGGGCGGATTCAGTAGCGGTTCCAGCCCCGGCCCGTACAACCCCAGGATCTCGTCGAACAGAATCTGGTCGAGTTCGCGGCCGCCGCAGTCGTGCAGAGCCGAGTGGGAGAGCAGCTCGTGCCGGCCGTCCTCACCGACCGCGACCAGCGCCCCCTCGAACGTCCCGCCACCCAGGTCGTACACGAGCATGAGCGAGCCAGGCTCGGGCGCGGCGCCGACCACCGGCGACCAGGCCGCCGCGACCGGCTCGGCGAGCAGGTCCACGTCGACGAACCCGGCGGCCTCCGCCGCGGCGATCATCGTCCGGCGCAGCGGGCCGGCGGGATCGTAGCTCGCCGGTATCGTGACGACGGCCCGCGACAGCGCCGCACCGCCGAGCTGCTGTTCGGCCTCGGCCTTCAGCGCGGACAGCACCGCGGTCACCAGCACGTGCGCCGGATAGCCGCGGCCGTCGAGTGACACGGCGCTGTCCCGGGCCAGATCGCGCTTGACCTCGCCACGGTACGCCGCGGGCCAGATCCGCTTG
>NZ_CDXDOR010000141.1:6405-14232 GCF_978021225.1 Frankia sp. CeTa3Moorea
TCCTTCACCGGTTCGATGCGACCGTCGACGGCCAAGGCGGCCGAGGCACTGCAGGTGCCGTAGTCGATGGCGAGGATCGGCTCGCCCACAGCACCCCCTGTCCACGTTTCCAGTGGGCAGATCGTAGCGATGTCGACAAAGCCACCAGCGACACCCTCACCAGTGGGGCAAAAGCTGAGACCGAATGTTTGCGACCGGTTGCCCTTCGTAGCGGCTCTCGCCGGTGCGGACAGCGGCGGCCGGCGCCTGCCGGCATGAACAGGCAGACTGCCGGCCTTCCCCCGCGACCGACAGTCCGCGGAACCACGCCGGTGCGCCCCCGATCCGGCACCAAGCCGTCTCGCTTCCCCCGACGATCTGGCCCGACCCGTCGCACCGGCGTGGTCCCTGCCTTCGATCCTGGTAGTTCCGATGGGCCGACACCATCCCTCAATCATCGGGGGAAAGCGGATGATCCCCGGCCGTCACCGATCCGTCCGGATGATCCATCGGCTGGGGCGCCAGGGCGCGCGACGCAGGTCGCCCGTGGCGGCCGCCAGTCTGGCTACCTGCTCGGCGGCCTGCTTGCCGAGATCGACGGCCATGGTGCGCGGTAGCGAGGACCCCTCGCCCGGGATCGTGCACAGCCGGGCGACCACCGGTCCGAGCCGGATGATCTGAAGGTAGCCCGCGAGCGGATCGCCGGTGGCGAGATGCAGGTGGGCGGACCCGGCCGTGCCGTCCGTGACGGGCGTGCCGTCCGTGACGGGCCCGGCCCGGGCGACCAGGCGTCGGGTGAGTAGGGCGGCCCTCCGGTTGTTGCGCAGCAGCCACCGCGAGTCGTCCAGCCGGTACAGATCCGCGTCCGGGGTGCCCAGCCAGATCGCGTGCCCACGGTGCACCGCCTGGATCGCACGGCCGTCCGCCTCGGCATTCGTGCCGTCGCCGGGGATCGGTTGGTCAGCCGGATGGGCCGTCGCGACGTCGGGAGATCTGATCCGCCACATGCCGACGGGGAGCGCATCCGGTCCCAGGAACGACCCGAGGAAGGCTGCCCAGAGACGACAGGACCGCGGATGACCCTCGTCCCCGCCGTCTCCCCAGCCCATCCTGACGAGGGTGTGGCCGAAGTCGGCGCAGGACAATCCCTCGAAATCAAGGGGGCCTCAATCGAGGGGCCTCAATCGAGGGGCCTCAGCCAAGGGGGCTCAGCCAAGGGGGCTCAGCCGAACCCGAGCTCGCGGGCCCAGAGGGCGGCCGCCGTGCTGGGCGGGATCGTCACCGGGGCGTCGGGATGGCTCGCCACGTACTTCGCCTTCGCCGTGCGCAGATAGTCGGCGATGACACTGGCCTTGACGTTCATCGCCCGCGCCGCCTCCCGGTGGGACATGCCCCGGCAACCGACGAGGACCATCACCTCGGCCTCCCGCGGGGATGGCCGGTGCAGGCGGCGGCGTCGGCGGGCGGCGTCGAAGATTCGATCGAGCAGGTCGTGCACGGCGGCGGCGGTCATTCCCCACTCGCCGCGCAGTTCATCGATGAGGTCGCCCTGGGCGAGTCCGCGCAGCAGGTTCCGTTCCGCGGGCCCGATCTCGCCCCGGGACAGCGGTCGCCGGTGCGCATCCTCCAGTAGAAACCCGGCGAGGCGGGCGGAGAGGTGGAAGCTACCCTCGGCGACGGCGGTCACCGCCGCCACGAACTGCTGGGCCGGGGCGGTCTTCTCAACGAAGCCGCGAGCCTGTGCGGCGACCGCGTCGAGGACCTCGTCCGGTGTCGCCACCCCGGAGGTCGCCAGCACCCGAAGACCGCGCCGATGCAGGTCGGCCACGGCGGCGGCCCCGGACACCCCGGGCAGGTGCAGGTCGCACACCACGATCCCGGGCGTGGCGTCCCGGTCGAAGGTCTCCAGGCTCGGGGCCGGCGCCAGCACGGAGAACCCCGCGCCGGCGAACCTGGCGGCCAGCGATTCGGTGGCGATCGGATGATCGTCAATGATCGCCACCGAGACCGGCCGGCGATCGACGCTCATCGACCGTCCCCGGGCGTGCCGTCCCCGGGCGTGCCGTCCCCGGGCGTGCCGTCCCCGGGCGTGCCGTCCCCGGGCGTGCCGTCCCCGGTCGGCTCGGCGGCAGGCCAGCGGAAGGTCACCTTCGTCCCACCACCCGGCCAGGCGGTCACCAGGGTCTCCCCGCCATACCGGCGCAGAGCGGAATAGCTTCCGGTCATGCCTCCGCCCGGTCGGACGGAGCCGGGATCGAACCCCACCCCCCTGTCCCGGACGACCACCAGCACCGAATCCGCGTCGCCCTCGACGAAGAGGTGAACCTCGTCGGTGCTGGCGGAGTGTCGAACCACGTTACGCAGGGCCTCCCTCGTCGCGGCCACCAGTGCCTCGCGGACCTCCGCGGGCGGTTCGCCCTTGATCGACACGAAGGGCACCAGGGCGAGCCCCTCGTCGGCGAAGGCGTCCACGACCGCGGACATCATCTCCTCGAGGCCGTTCTGGGTGGAGCCCGGCGAAGCCGTGCCGTCGACGGCCAGGGCCCTCGGGTCTATCCCGCGTGGATCCATGATGATCCGACGCGCCCGCTGTGCCCCGCGCCGGGCCTCCCGGACGAGTGCCGGCGAGGGCACTCCACCGGCGGCGACGTGATCGACGACGGGGAGCAGGTAGTCGTGGATCTCCCGATGGGTGATCTCGCGTTGGCGCAGGCTCTCGGCATCCTTCTCCTGCTCGATCGCGAGCCGCCCGGCTGCCGCGGCCTCGTCCTGGGCGGCCGCGGTCGCCGCGGAGAGCGCGCGCAGCTCATGGGCGATGAGCATGGCGACGACGTACCACAGGGCGAAGCCCAACAGGTCCGAACCGAGCTTGAGGGAAACGTCCGGCAGCACGGCCAGGCTCCACGCCGCCATCAGGACGGCCACCGCACCGACCGCGAGCAGCGTCAGCCCGAGGCCGAAGCCGATGCCCGCGGGTGCGACGAGGCTGAACGGCACGAGCTCAGTCATGATCTTGTTGCGTTCGTCGGGTTGCGCGGCTCTGGACCCGACGAGCATCAGCGCCACGCAGAAGGCGACGTCCGCCAGGACCAGCCGGGGGGACAGCCGGCCCGGCCGCCGCCAGACCCGCCAGGTGAACCAGGATGCCTCGACGGCCGCGGCCGCCACGATCAGCACGGCGATCCACGGGTGGCGCAGGCGAGCCCAGCCGAAGAGCGGAATGATCACGAACGTCGCACAGGCTGCTCTGGTATAGCCGACCATTCGGGACATACGTTGCTCGGTGCGTTGGATGACGTCGCAGGAAGAAGCCGCCGATCCGACCGACATGGTCATAGTGCGCAACGGTAGCGAGCCAGCCACAGATCGACCAGCGCCTGACCAGTGGCCGGCCAGAGTGCCTGACCAGTGGTCGACCAGAAGGAGCGGGCATCTGGTCGTCCCGGTGTGTGAAGAGCGTCATCCGGGCACCGCAATCAGATGCAGACCACGTATCCCGTCATCGTCACGGTCCCGCCGCCGGGTCCCGGCCCGACGCCACCCGAGCCCTCGCCGCCCTCGCCGATCCCCGATCCTGTTCTGCCCGGTCCCGAGCCGACGCCACCCGAGCCCACGCCGGATCCGGTACCACCGCCCGGCCCGGGGCCGGATGTTCCGATCCCGCCGAACCTGCTGGTCCTCCCGCCAGCCGGGAATCGCGCCGCCGGAATGGGTAGACCGAGGGCATGATGCACCGACCAGCTGGAATCCCCGCGCAGGAGCTGACCGACGTTGACCTCGTCCGGGAGCTGCGGCACCTGCATCGCACCCGGCACGACGCCTTCATCGCGGGGAGCGAGGACGCCTTCGAGACCCACACCGCGCGGATGCTGGAGCTCGAACGCGAATACCTGCGGAGGTTCCCAGACGCCGCGAGTCCCGATCCGCGCCGGACCCGAGCCGGCAGACGGCGTGCCGCCGGGGTTCCCGTCTGAGCTGCTTCAGGGGCGCGTGGCTTCAGAGGCGCGCGTGGCTTCAGGGGCGGACGCGGGTCAGCGCGTCGAGGTAGATGTCGACCACCTGGCTCGGGTCCGGCCGGAGGTAGGAGCGTCCTCCGGTCGCCGCGGCGATGCGCCGCAGCGCGGTGAGGTCGGCGTCGTTGCTGTAGGCGATCATGATTATGGCGACCGGCCGCTTCGGGTCGTAGTCGGCGTGCAGCTGTTCGATCAGCCCGTCCAGGCTCGGCGCGGCCGCACCCCGGTTCGTGTCGCGACCGTCGGTGAGGATGACGACCTGGTTGAGCCGGCCGGGGACGTAGTGCTGGGTCAGGAAGCGGAAGGCCGCGAGCGTGGTGGCGTACAGATCGGTGGCTCCGCCGGGGACGATCCCGGCCTGCGCGGCGATCAGCTCGTCCCGATGGGTGCCGCCTCGTCCGGGTGCGTTAAGCGGAGCCATCGGCACGAGATCCCGGTAGCCTTGGACGCCCTGCTCGCCGGAGAACCGCCAGAGACCGACCTGGCTGTCGGGTGCGAACAGGCGCAGGCCGGCCAGGGAGGTCTCGACGGCCGCCCGCATCCGAGTTCTTGACGGGTCGGTGCCCGGGACCGGTTCGGCCATCGATCCGGAGCTGTCAAGCGCCACGAGGGTGGCACCACGCTGACGGGCATGGCGGAAGAACCGCCGAGCCGTGCCGAGCGTGCTGTCGGAGGCGTCCGTGCTCGCCAGCTTCGGCGGGACGGAGCGCACCCCATCGGTCGCGTTCAGCGTCTCGGCCAGCCCGCCTGGGTCATCGTGGCCCGCCAGTTCGGTGAGTGTGCGGAAACCGGCTCCGGTGAGGGCCGCGCGGCCCGCGTCCCCGCGCACGAAGGTGGCGAAGGCGTCCGCCGCGGCCCGCCGGGACGACGAGCTCGCCGTCTTCTTCAGGACGATGTACGGCACCGTCGCCGTGAACATCCCGTCCGAGGGGTAGGACGCCACCAGCGTCGTGGCCAGGCGGTTACCGTTCTGGCTCGTCAGGGACCGGTTGTAAGCGATGACATCGGCCTCCAGGGCCGGGAAGGCCGAGGGAGCGGATCCGGCCGCGCCGTTCTCCGTGCCGCCGGTGCGTACCGAGTCGAAGAGCTGCTGGTCATACTCCGGCAGCCAGTCGATGGAGCGTTCCTGCCGGAGCACGGTGAGCTGGGCCGCGCGATCCTGGTCGAACGTACCGGTGGTCATCTCGGCCGCGGTGAGTCCGCGGGCGGCGCTCACCGTTCCGATGACGGCCCGCAGCGCGGCGGCTGAGTTCTCCGGATTGGCCATGGCGAACCGGAAGTCCCCCCACCGGGGCTCGCCCCGGTGGGTCCAGAAATCGGCCTCGCCCGCGGCCGCGGCCAGTTCGGCCCAGGTCACATGATGCTCGGGCCAACCGAGGCGCTGCGCCATGAGTCTCGGCATGGCGATGACGACGGGCGATCCCGCGATCGTCGTGGCCTTCGCCGGCAGTTGCGCCGTGGCCGGGTCCGATTCCTGGCCCAGCTCCAGCCAGTCGGCCGACTCCGGAATCCAGACGTCGGGCGGGCCGGGGGAGTCCGGCGACTCCGGTCGGGCCAGCGTGTCGAGCACCCGGTCGGAGGCGACCGCCGACACGGCGAGGGTCACACACGGGCCCGCCGAGCCCTCGGCACCGGCTCGCCGAAGATCGAAGTCGGCGGCGAGCCGGCTGATCGGCGCCGCGAGTGCCGGCGCGGTGATGATGGTCAGGGTGGCCCGTTCGCCGCCGTCCGCGCATTCCCCGGTCGGTCCGGCATCCCAGGCGGCGCGGGCCGCGAACCCGATCCCGGTGGCGGTCAACGCGCCCAGCACAAGCAGCGCCGCGCCGCTGACGATGCCTAGGCCGACGGTGACGGCGCGGCCACGGCCACCGGCCCGGGACCCGCCATACCGGGACCCGCCGTGATGGGACCCGCCACCACGAAATCTGTTGCGGCGGGATCGATGACGGGCGTCGGACACGGAGACGTCCTTTCCGCGAGCGAGCGTCGTGTCCGTCCCTGACCCGCCACCAGCACGATGGTCTGCCTGCGTTTCCCGCTGTTTCTCGCCGAGCCCATCGCGCAGCGCCCGACACCATCCCCGGGTGTCCGGCTGGCCCCAGATAGTGATGATATTGTGCCCCGCGCCGGTTCCCCTGCCGCCGATACTGCCGATAGCCCGGTTGGGCGTCATCCTTTCTTGGAAGACCGGGGTCTGCTGTTGTTCTTCCGTTTCTCACGTCGTTGCGGCGGTGTTCCTACTTATGGGTCCTTCGCGTTCTACCCGGGCTGGGTGTGCGTGTCGCCGATGGTGAGGTCGGTGGGGCGACGTCGGCCAGGGTGTCGACGTCGGCCAGGGTGTCGACGTCGGCCAGGGTGTCGACGTCGGCGGGTGAGCCGGTGCCGTCGCAGGGCACGCCGGTGACCCGTCCCGGGTGGGCCCGCAGCCATGCCCGGGCGCCGACCTCGCCGCGCGCGAGAGCCGCCGCCTCGGGCCAGACCGAGCGGCGTAGCAGGACGGGATGGGCCGGCCGGCCTTCGTAGGTGGCGGTCAGCGCCGGATGGGTCGACCCCGGATCGGCCGCGGCGGAGATCAGACGTTGCACCGCCGCCGCGCCGAGGGACGGTTGGTCTACCAGGGTGACGACCACGGCGTCGGCGTCGGTGCCGACCAGGGCGGCGAGACCGGCCCGCAGCGACGCGCCGACACCCTCGGCCCACCGCGCGGCCGATACCAGGCGAACCTCCGGCATCGGGCCGGCCGTGGGTTCCATCCCAGCCGTGGGTTCCAGGCCGATCCCGGGCGCATCCTCGCCCGCGGGCGCCGGCCCAGCGACCCGGCGGGTGGCGAGGCGTCGCACGACGGCGCCCACCTCGTCCGCGGCGGCGCCGGTGACGACCACGACCGGCCGGCAGCCCCCCGCCGTGAGCAGGCGGACACCCCGCTCGACCAGCGTCACACCGCCCAGCTCGACCAGGGCCTTGGGGCGTCCCATCCGCCGTCCGGCCCCGGCGGCGAGCAGCAGGCCGGCGACGTTCACGTGCTCCGGTATACCCGCCCCTGCGCCGCAGGAATTCGACGATCCGGATGTCGAAGACGGCGTTGTCGTCCCCGGCCACTATTCTTTGCAGGGAAGTTCACGGCCCCGCTTGGCGTAGCCCTTGAGACAGTCCGCCCGCTCCACAAAACAAGTCCATCGCAGTAAGCGAAGATCCGTGAGTCAGGGACATGCCAGGTAGCAGGGGCTGGGCGCCCAAGGCTTGCCCCGCCCGTCGGCGTGTTGGACTGACTGTAGCCTGCTTTCCGCGTTGTGACATCGTTACGTGACTTGCGGTCACGTCCTTCCTGGCTCTGAGTGCCGTGCGTTCGTAGCAGGAGAGATCGCCGCTGATCTCGGTGCCGACGCTCCCATTCGTCGAGTGGGCGGCGCTCTTGGCCGGGCGCATGGCACGGGGCTGTTAGCTGTTGTCGAATCGGCGTCTGATGGCGTCTGATGGCGTCTGATGGCGCCGTATGGTGGCCGTGTGAACCTTAAGGAGTGGGCTGCTGCGAACGGCGTCGGGTACACCACGGCACGCCGCTGGTACCGCGACGGCCTCCTCCCGGTCTCCGCCCGCAAGGTCGGCGGGCTGGTGATCGTCGACGAACCTGCCGCCCCTGTCCGGCGGGTTGCCGCCGTGGTGTACGCGCGGGTGTCGTCGGCGGACCAGCGCTTCGACCTGGACCGGCAGGTTGCCCGCGTCACGGCGTGGTGTGGCGACAACGGTGTCACGGTCGGTCGGGTCGTGACCGAGGTCGGTTCCGCACTGGGCGGTCACCGGCGGAAGTTCCTCGCGCTGCTGCGGGACCCGGACA
>NZ_CDXDOR010000142.1:0-13375 GCF_978021225.1 Frankia sp. CeTa3Moorea
TAGGGCGAACAGTCCAGTAGCGTGCCCTGCTCTTCAGTCAACGGTTCAGTCCGGAATCGATGATGTACCAGGACACCGGCCGTTAGTGGGCCCACCCTGGGCGGACCGACGGAAGCTGGACTGACGGAATCCGGGCCAGCGGAAGCTGCGCGGGCGGGAGCTGGCGGGCCAATTTCTCACGTGTTCTCGGTACCGCGCTGCCCACTGTCCGGCAGCACACGCTGCGGTACCGGTAGGGCAGCCTGCTATTGGTCCACCGACACCCCGAAGGTACCCATTGCAGCGCCCCAGGTGCAGCAGACCCAGCTCGATCTCGGCGATGACCTCGCCGTCGCCGTCGGCATGACCCTCGACCCTGCCGAGGAGGTCGCCGGCTACCTGCGAGGGCGTTCATCCCGGTCGACCGCATAGTCACCATCACGCTCCACGTGGGCTCCGGGGACAGGACCTACAGGTGGAGAGAGCCGGCGACCCGCGCTTGGCCGCCGCTGGCCGTGGTGGCGTCATGGCTGGTCGCACGCCGGGCAGCGGAGGGCTGGGTCCCTCGCCGGCGGTCTTGGGTGTCGTCTCGGCGGGCGCGCAGAACCGCGTCGTGGATCGTGATGTCGCGGCCGTCGTGGTCGGTGCCCGGCCGGGGCCGGGCTTCGGCGACGTCGATTGTCCAGCCGTCGCCGAGGGTGTCGGCGACCTCGGCGGCAGTCCAGCCCGCCTCCGCCAGCTCTGGCCGGGGGCCCGTGGTATGCAGGCCGGTGGGGTCGTGGCCGACGATCAGCAGCGTGCCGCCGGGTGCGACGGCGGCGGCGAGGTGGGCGAACAGTGCCTGCCGCGACGCTGGTGGCAGGTGCAGGTAGTGCGCGGTGACCAGGTCGTATGTTCCGGGCGCGGGCCGGGCGGCCAGGTCGGCGTGTATCCAGGTGATGCCGAGGCCGAGCCGGTCGGCGCGGGCGGCGGCCCGGCGCAGGGCCGTGGTCGACAGATCGATGCCGGTGACCTGCCAGCCGCGGGCGGCGAGCCAGCACGCGTCTGCGCCCTCGCCTGCCCCGGCGTCGAGCGCCGTGCCGGCTGGCAGGTCGGTGGCCTCCGCGACCAGCGCCGGGTTGGGGTTTCCGCTCCAGTGCTGTGGCCGGGACCGGTACCGGGCGTCCCATGCCTGCTCGCCGTAGGTCTGTTCGTACCGGTGGGACTCGACCGCCCGCCGGGTGTCCTCGGCGACGAGGTCGGCGTTGACGGCGGCCGCGGCGGCCAGTCCGGAGGCGGCGGAGGACAGGACCTGCGCCCGCACGTCGGCGACGTTGCCCGCGACCCACACCCCGGCCACGGCGGTCGCCCCTGTCGCGTCCGCCTCGATGCGGCTGCCGAGCACGTGCTCACCTAGCCGCACCTCGACTGGCCGCAGGCCGAGCGGGGCGAGTAGGTCCGCGCGGGCGGTGAAACGCGGCGCGACCGCCACAGCCCGGCACGGGACGAGCCGGCCGGAACGCAGCCGGACACCGGTGAGCCGGTCGCCGGTCACCTCCAGGCCGGCAACCTCGCCGTCCACGACACCGATCCCGCGGGCCGCGAGCTGTTCGGCCTGCTCGTCGCTGAGGGCGGGTGCAGTGTGGCGGAACAGGGTCACGCCCGCGCTCCACTGCCGGAACAGCAGGGCCTGGTGCACTGCCATCGGGCCGCTGGCCAGGACGCCGATCGCCTGGTCGCGAACCTCCCAGCCGTGACAGTACGGGCAGTGCACCACGTCGCGCCCCCACCGCTCGGCCACCCCGGGCACGGCGGGCAGCTCGTCGGTGAGGCCGGTGGTCACCAGCAGCCGCCGTGCCCGCACGGCCCGGCCGTCGGCGAGCGACACCCGGAAGCCACCGCCCCCGCCGAGATGCCGGGCGGAGGTGACGGTGCCGGCCACGACCTCGCCACCGTAGCCGGTCACCTCGGCGCGACCGGCGGCCAGCAGGTCACTCGGGGGCGTGCCCTCGCGGGCCAGGTAGTTGTGGACACCCCCGGCCGGGGCGTTCCGCGGGTCGCCGGCGTCGACCACCAGCACCGACCGACGTGCCCGCGCCAGGGTCAGGGCGCCGGCCAGCCCGGCCGGTCCGCCACCCACTACCACCACGTCGTACGCCTCGTTGTCGTACGCCTCGTTCACCATGCGCTCTCCTCGGCCTGTCCAGGCGGGGCGCCCTGCTCGTCGTCGCGACGACCGCCCCGCGCCGGACTGTCCGCGCACGCCACCCGTTCTGACAAGAAGCGTTGCCGAGATGGCAAACTGATGGTGTGATCGACGATGTGCCCGACCTCGACGGCGTCCTGGCGGCGGTGGGCCCGCGGCTACGCGCGCTGCGCCACCGGCGCGGGGTGACGCTGCCGCAGCTGTCCCAGACCACCGGGATCTCGGTCAGCACCTTGTCCCGCCTGGAGTCCGGCCAGCGCCGGCTCACCCTGGAACTGCTGCTGCCGCTGGCACGCGCCCACCAGGTGCCGCTGGACGAGCTGGTCGGCACGCCAACCGCCGACCCGCGCATCCACCCCCGCCCGATCGAACGCAACGGCATGACGCTCATCCCGCTCACCCGCCGACCCGGCGGGCTGCAGGCCTACAAAATGATCATCCCGGCGCACTGGCCCGCCCGCGAACCGCAACGGCAGGCCCACGAGGGCTACGAATGGTTCTACGTCCTGTCCGGACGGCTGCGCCTGCAGCTCGGCGAGCACGACATCGTTCTCACCCCCGGCGAGGTCGCGGAGTTCGACACCCACGTTCCCCACGCCTTCAGCAACCCCACCCCGCGGCCCGCCGAAGCCCTCAGCCTGTTCGGCCCCCAGGGCGAACGCCTGCACGTCCGCGCCCACCCGGCAACAACAAGTGAGAGCAGCCGGTAGCAAGGGAAGGGAAACGACGCCAGCGGTAAGAAAGCCCCACCGACAGACCCGCGAGAACGGCCAACGAATAATGGTGGGCCTGCCTGGCGCAGGACGTTCTGCGCCCGGTCCGGGTGCCGGAGTTCCTCCGAATGTGGGACGTCAGGCCGTGCCGCGGCAACCGGTGCGCGGATAACGTGACTAGCGCCGGCAGCGGCAACACCATCGGGAGCGGAATGTGACACTTGTGCACGATAGGCCGGCCGGGCACACGGGCCCGCCGGCGGGCGAGCTCCCGCCCGGGGTTGTGAAAACCCTGGCGCAGTACCTGCGGACGACGTCGCACAAGGACATCGCGCTGCTGTACTTCATGACCTCGCTGGTATTCTTCGCGTTCGCTGGAATCCTGGCGATGCTCATCCGGGCCGAGCTCACCCAGCCGGGCCTGCAGTACCTGTCGAACGAGCAGTACAATCAGGTGTTCACGATGCACGGCACGCTGATGCTGCTGATGTTCGCGACGCCGATCGCGTTCGCGTTCGCGAACTACCTGATCCCGCTGCAGATCGGCTCGCCTGACGTGGCCTTTCCACGGCTGAACGCGTTGTCGTTCTGGCTGTTCCTGTTCGGCAGCCTGACGGTCACCGCGGGCTTCCTTACGCCGAACGGCGCCGCCTCCTTCGGCTGGTTCGCCTATACGCCGCTGTCGAACGCCGCCTACTCGCCGGGCGTCGGCAGTGACCTGTGGGTGCTGGGTCTGACCGTCTCCGGTCTGGGTACCATCCTGGGCGCGGTCAACTTCATCACGACGATCCTTTGCCTGCGGGCGCCCGGCATGACGATGTTCCGGCTGCCGATCTTCTGCTGGAACCTGCTGGTGACCTCGATCCTGGTGCTGGTCGCCTTCCCGGTGCTCGCGGCCGCGCTACTCGCCCTGGAGTTCGACCGCCGGTTCGGCGCGCACATCTTCGACCCGGGTAACGGCGGCGCCGTCCTCTGGCAACACCTGTTCTGGTTCTTCGGGCATCCCGAGGTGTACATCATCGCCCTGCCCTTCTTCGGGATCATCACGGAGATCATCCCGGTGTTCTCCCGCAAGCCGTTGTTCGGCTACAGGGGACTGGTCTACGCGACCATCGGCATCGGGGCGCTGTCGATCGCCGTGTGGGCGCATCACATGTACGTCACCGGCGCGGCGCTGCTGCCGTTCTTCGCTTTCCTGACATTCCTGATCGCGGTGCCCACCGGGGTCAAGTTCTTCAACTGGATCGGCACGATGTGGCGCGGACAGCTCACCTTCGAGGCGCCGATGTTGTTCGCCGTCGGCTTCCTGGTGACGTTCCTGTTCGGTGGTCTGACCGGTGTCCTGCTGGCCAGCCCGCCGATCGACTTCCACGTCTCGGACAGCTACTTCGTCGTCGGCCACTTCCACTACGTCGTCGCCGGCCTGTTGTTCGCCGGCTTCGGCGGGGTGTACTTCTGGTTCCCGAAGGTCACCGGCCGGATGTTGAACGAGCGGCTCGCGAAGGTGCACTTCTGGACGATGTTCTTCGGCTTCCACCTGACCTTCCTGGTGGATCACTGGCTCGGCGTCAAGGGCCTGCCGCGCCGATACGCCGACTACGGCCCGGACGACGGCTTCACCACGCTGAACACCATCGCCACCGCTGGCAGCTCCCTGCTTGCGCTGTCGACCCTGCCGCTGCTGTACAACCTGTGGTGGTCGTACCGGAAGGGTCGAGTCGTGACAGTGGACGACCCGTGGGGCTTCGGCAACTCGCTGGAATGGGCAACGTCCTGCCCACCGCCGCGGCACAACTTCACCTCGCTGCCGCGGATCCGCTCCGAGCGGCCCGCCTTCGACCTGCACTACCCGCAGGCGGCCGGCGCGGTCGACTACCATGCCACCCCCGAGTTCACCCCGACCCGCGACACCCCGGAGCTGAATACCTGAGAACGCGGCTCACGTTGGCGGCTGAACCGGAACCGCCCCGGGCTGTTGAGAGCCCGGGGCGGTTCAGCCCTGACAGGCCCGGCCCTCATGGGTGGGTGCGGTTCCCGGCGCTGCTGGCCGATGCGGCCCGCCGTCAGGTGCGCCCACCGAGGTCGAGACCGCGCTCGCCGACCGGTCGGGCGGTCGGCGTCCTGGGCAGGATGGGCGGGATGGGCGAGTCCGGGCGGGATGGGCGAGACCGCGCGGGGCTACGACTGACAGTTGTAATCTCGGCTAGCTCGTGTTGATTCCATGAGGGTCACCAACCCGCCTGACTCGCATGTACTGGAAGGTGACTGGGTGATGCGCCGCCCTGTACAGCCGGTATCGCTCATAGATGCGGTGGTCGAAAATCTTCGCGCCGAGCTGTTCAGCGGCAATATCGGCAGCAACCAGGCGCTGACCGAAGTAGGCGTCGCCACCCAGTACGATATCGCTCGCCCGACCGCGAAGGCGGCAATCGAGAAGCTGGTCGCGGCCGGTCTCCTTGTCCGCGGCAGTCACAAGGTCGCCCGGGTCCCCGAGCTCGGCCCGGACGACGTTCGCGACATCTACAACACGCGCTACTGCCTCGAGCGCGAGCCACTCCGGCTGCTCGCCGCGGCCCGCCGCGTTCCCGCGCAGGCCCGGATGGCCAATGATGAGATCAAGTCGGTGATCAACGGCCCTCAGATCGCGATCGTCGAGCCCGACATGCGGTTTCACCTCAGCCTCGTCGACTCGATGTCCAGTCCCCGCATCAGCGGCATGTACCACAAACTCGCCGGTGAAGTCCGGCTGTGCATGTCGCAGGTACAGGGCCGGGCGCTGCTGAGCGCGGAATCGATCTACGGCGAGCACGCTCGCCTGCTGGAGCTGATCGTGACCGGCGATCAGGACGCAGCAACGGTCTTACTCCACAAACACCTCTCCCGCGCGCGCGAGAGACTCGCGGGCGCTTTCGGCGCCGAACCGGGCCCGGAGGCGGGCTTCGCGTACGAAGCCGCGACGGCGCGCGGGTGACACGTTCGCTCGGGTCGCGCATCCATCAAGGTCACGGAAGTTGTCGATCGGCGTTCTCCGACACGTCACGTTCTCAGCCGGCACCGCCTGGATGGGCAGAATCCCGGATCGGGCGAGTCGCGTACTCCAGCGCCTCGACAATGTGGACGTATTCGCGCCCCGTTGCGCGTGACATTCCGATCTCGCAGGTCCGGTTGGCCGACGCATGCACCTCGAAGGCACGGGAGTTGACCTCACGTGCCTCGTTCAGCGTCGCCGCCGCGGTCAGCTCGGGATGCAGAAGTCCGCGATCACCGGCGAACGCGCAGCAATTCCAGTCCAGCGGCACGACCACCTCGTCGCTGACCAGCTCGGCGAGTTCCCTGAGTAAAGTCGTGGTGCCCCGCCGCTCGGTCGAGCACGTAGGGTGCAGTACCAGGGACGCCACCCGGCGGGTCACCGAGAGGCGGCCCACGACTTCGGCGCGCACGAATTCGAGCGCGTCCACGAAACGAAGTGCCTCGTAGCCGCCGCCAAGCCGCTTCGCCTCGGCGCCAAGCTCCTCCAGACCTTCTGTACATGACGCCGCGTCGCACACGACCGGCAGGCGGCCGCCGTCGGTCGCCGCGAGCAGCGCCGGCAGGACCTTGGCCCCGATGACCTCGTGGCCACCCCTGAGACCCTTCGACTTCCACGGCATACCGCAACACATCGACGCGATGCCCTTGGGTACCCGTACCGCTACCCCGGCACGCGCGCACAGCGTCAGCATCGCGGGCATGACCCCGCCGCTGGATGACGACGAGCCGAACATGGCCCCGACGCACGCCGGGAAGTACACGGCGCACGCCTCTGCGGCAGCCGCGACCGCCCGGCGCCGGTACCCACCGCGGGGCAGCGAGGCGTCATACTGAGGCATCCTGTCGGTGCCCAACGTTCTGCGGGCCAGGGAGGCCGCGGCTGTCGGCAACGTCGGCGGCAGTGCGGCGGCGGCAGAAAGCGCCTTCCCAGCCAGTGTGGTGGTCGCCCCCCAGTGGCGGGCCGCCGAGCGCCACAGCGCGTCCTCGGCCTTGTTCACCCTCTCGGCGCGCAGCTCTCGCACGAGTGATCCGGTGTTGATCTGCACAGGACAAGCGGTCTGGCACATACCGTCGACCGCGCAGGTGTCGACCGCGTCATAGCGGTAGGCCGCGGACAGCTCATCGGCGAGCCCCTCGTCTCCCTCCCGCCGCGCGGCCTCACGCTCCCGCAGCAGGGCGATCCGCTGCCGAGGAGTCAGGGTCAGCGTCCGGCTCGGGCAGACCGGTTCGCAGTACCCGCACTCCACGCACATGTCCGCGCCGTAGCCGACCGTCGGCACATCCTTGAGATTGCGCAGATAGGAGCGAGGATCGTCGGACAGCACGACCCCCGGGTTGAGGATTCCCAGCGGGTCGAACAGCCGCTTCACCTCCGTCATGACGTCATACAGTTCATCGCCGTACTGGCGACGGACATACCCCGCCATGATCCGGCCGGTGCCATGCTCTGCCTTGAGCGTCCCCTTGTGCTCGAGCACCAGCTCGACCATTTTCTCGGTGAATGCGTGGTAGCGTTCCAACCGCGCGGGATCCTGGAAGGTCTCGGTGAGCATAAAATGGATATTGCCGTCCTTGGCATGGCCGAAGATGACACTGTTCTGATAGCCGTGCGCGTCGAACAGCTTCGTGAGTTCCTGGCACGCTGCCCGCAGGTGCGGCACCGGAACCGCCACATCCTCCAGCAACGCCGTGGTCCCCGCCTGGCGCGCTCCCGCGACGGCCGTATAGAGACCCTTGCGCACATGCCACAGGTCCTTTCGGCGCCGCGGGTCCGAGGTCAGCTCCAGGGGCGACTCGGTCTCGAGCCCATCGCACACGCCGCCGGCCCCGGACACCTTGTCGGCAAGCTCCTCGGTGGTCGCTGCCTGCAGCTCCACCAGGAGCGCAACCTGGTCACGCACCTCCAGCGAGCCGATCTCAGCCGGTGTCGCGCCGAGGGTCTGCGCAACGGCAAGGGACCGAGCGTCCATCAGTTCGATCGTCGCGAACCCCACGTCGACCAGCTCGGGCAACGCGGCGGTCGCGGTGGCGAGGTCACGAAACACCGCCAAGCCGGTCGAGGCGTGGGGAAAGAGCTCCACCGTCCGGAACGTGGCCGAGGCGACGAACCCGAGCGTGCCTTCGCTACCGACCATCAGATGGGCCAGGATCTCGACGGGACGCTCGTAGTCGAGAAACGAGTTGAGACCGTAGCCCATCGTGTTCTTCATTGAGAACTGCCGACGCAGCGTCGCCACGGACGCCGGGTTGCGGCAGATCCGCTCACGAAGCCGCAGCAAGCCCGCATACAGATCGGGTTCCAGCGCGCGCAGCCGTTCATCCGCGTCCGGCGCACCGGTGTCAATCACGGATCCGCTGGATAGCACCACGGTCATCGCCTCGAGCGTCTGGTAGGCGTTCTGCCCGGTACCGCAGGCCATTCCGCTGGAATTGTTGGCAATGACTCCACCCAGGGTGCAGGCGACCTCACTCGCGGGGTCGGGACCGAGCTTCCGCCCGTACGGACGCAGCCGCGCGTTGGCGGCACGGACGGTCACGCCAGGCTCGGCGCGCAGACGGTCACCACCGTCGAGCACCTCGGCCGACTGAAAACCGTGTCGCACGTCGACCAGGATCCCGTCGGTGACGCCCTGGCCGCTGAGGCTCGTCCCGCCCGAGCGGAACGTCAGGTACGAACCACTTCGCCGGCATCTCGCAAACAGCGCCGCCACATCGCCCACGCCGGCAACACGTTCCACTGCGGAGGGCACCAGGTGATAATGCGACGCATCCCGCGCCATCGCGTAGCGCAGGACCGGACGGCCTGCCACGGCCGGCCCTTGGCCATGCCCGCCGCGGCTCCCCGCTACCTCCGCTACCTCCGCGCCGGTGGGACGCCCCTCAAGACTCATCGCCCGTCCTCTCCAGACAAGGAAAGTCTGACAAGTATACATTCGCACACCCCGCGGGGCGGCGCCTCGGCTGCCCTACGATGTCCCTGCCACCCAGCGTCACTACCACCCAGGGCATCGAGCCCTGATCACGAGCCCGCGGCAGGCCCCGGCTTTCTCAAATCGAGACTGCCCGTGGCGGCTGTGACTGCTACGACCATGGGCGAGGTGCCGAGCGTGGGGGCCACCCGTCGCCGACGGTGTGGAAACAGTCGTTGGAGCTCGGTACCCCAGGCGGCCTGTCGCCCACAGCAAGAGCCATGAGCTCGGAAAGGGTTTATAATGATCTTTATCACCGCCAAGTTCCGGATCAAGCCGGAGCACGCCGACCAGTGGCCGGAGATCTCACGGGCGTTCACCGAGGCGACCCGCGCTGAGCCGGGCTGCAAATGGTTCGACTGGTCCCGCAACATTGAGAGCCCGACCGAGTACGTACTGGTCGAGGCATTCCAGGATGGCGACGCCGGAGCCGCGCACGTCCAGTCCGACCACTTCAAGGCCGCCCGGCAGACACTGCCGAAGTACCTCGCCGAGACGCCGCGCATCGTGAACACGGTTCTGGAGCAGGACGACTGGTCGGAGCTGGGCGAACTCGCTGTGTCCGACTGATCGGTCGGGCCGCCGGCGACGACAGGCGGAGCCCCGGTCGGAAACCTCCGTGACGTCCAACCTGACGCCGCTATTCCCGTGGTCCGGCGTATCGGCATGAAGAAGAAGCCGGGTCAGCCGCCGACGTGGACATGCCGGCAATTGATCGACGGGATTCGGTGGCGGACGCGGGCCGGGGCGCCGTGGCGGGACGTTCCCGCCCGGTACGGGCACTGGCGCATGGTGTACGGACTGTTCCAGGACTGGCATCGGGACGGGATCGCTCCAGCCCAGCGATAGTCACCCAACGTCACACTCGGGATGCATCTTCGAATCATGGCCTCCAGGGTGCTCTAGTCGACTCCACCCTGGGGGCCGTGGTTGCGGTCGTAGGCCGCGCGGGCCACGGCGATGTCGTCGCGGTGCCGTTCGGCCCACGATGTGAGCGTCCACAGCGTGGCATACAGCTCCCGGGCCATATCGGTGGCCTGGTACTCGACCTTCGGCGGCACCGTGGGGTAGACGACCCGCGTCAGCAGCCCATCACGTTCCAGGTTACGCAGCGTGAGGGTGAGCATCCGCCGGCTGATGCCGCTGATCGACCGCTGCAGCTCGGTGAACCGGACCGGTCCGTCGCTGATCCGCAGCAGGATACCGATGGCCCACTTGCCACTGATCCGGTTCAGCACCTCCAAGACGGTGCAGGCCTCGGCCTCGTGGCCGGGGGGGTCGATCACATCGCTGTTCCCCTGGAACATGAAAGTGCCTCCTTCCGGCCACTCCCACAGTCACACATGATGGCTTCCGTAACAAGGCGTGCCCCATACGGCGGCTGGAACCGCCGTGCCTGGCTGGCGGTCGCGACCGGCCCGCCGCGGCCCCGTCCGGCCTCCTCGACGTCAAGGAAGACTGTTGACCGACTCAACTCCCCCGGCCTCGCTCCCGGCGCTCCCGTCCCGCTGGCTCGCTCTCGGGGTGCTCTGCACCAGCAACCTGATGGTCATCCTGGACAGCTCGATCGTTACGGTCGCGCTGCCGACCATCCAGCAGGACCTCGGCTTCTCCCAGGCGAACCTGGCCTGGGTTGTGAACGGATACTTGATCGCCTTCGCCGGCCTGCTGCTGCTGTCCGGACGGCTGGGTGACCTGCTGGGCGGCCAGCCCGTCTTCATCGGGGGGCTCGGCCTGTTCACGGCGGCCTCGCTGGCCTGCGGCCTGGCCAACACCGGCGGCCTCCTGATCACGTTCCGCTTCCCGCAGGGCGCCGGGGGCGCGCTGGCCTCCGCGGTGGCACTCGGCATGATCGTCACGATCTTCCCCGGCAGCCGGGAGCGGGCCAAGGCACTGGCCTGCTACGCCTTCGTCGGCCGCCAGGCCACCGCGGCCAAGCCACTGCTGCCGCTGCGCATCTTCCGCTCCCGCGCGGTCGGGGGAGCGAACATCATCCTGGCCCTGATGGTGGCCGGCCTGTTCGGCTATCAGTTCTGCACCGCCCTGTACCTGCAGGACGTGCTCGGCTACGACGCGCTGCGCACCGGGCTGGCGTTCCTGCCGGCCCCGCTGACCATCGCGGCCGTCTCGCTGGGCCTCGCGTCGCCGCTGAGCACCCGGTTCGGCCCCAGGCCGGTGATCGTCGTCGGGCTGCTGCTGGTCGCCGCGGCGCTCCTACTGTTGGCCCGGGTACCGGCCGACGGCAGCTACGCGCGCGACGTCGCCCCCGTGTTCGTCCTGCTGGGTATCGGTTTCGGCGCGGCGATGCCCGCCCTGATCGGCCAGGCGATGACGGTCTCCGACCCCGCCGAGGCCGGCGTCGCCTCCGGGGTGGCCAACACCACCCAGCAGATCGGCGCCGCGCTCGGCACCGCGATCCTGGCCACCCTCGCCGCCTCCCGCACCGACTCGCTGCTCGACCGCGGCAGGAGCACCACCACCGCCCTCACCGGCGGGTTCCACCTCGCCTACGCGGTGAGCGCGGCCCTGGTCGCCGCGGCCGTCCTCGTCGCCCTGTTCGTCCTGCGCCCGCCCGGCCAGTCGCGGGCCGCCGACAGCGCACGGACCGCCGACGCCCACCCAGCCGAGACCGACGACCTGGCGCAGCCGGCGGGGGTGCCGGCCGCGGGACAGTAACCGCCGGGGCCAGCCGTCGGGGACGGAGTAGGCCGGGCGCCCTACCGCCGAGACGGTCCTGCCGCGTGTTCAGTTCTGCCGTGTGTCCGGGGCTGAGGTGGGCCTCGTGTTGATCGCAGCCAGCGCAACCCGCACCCGCTCGGGTGGGGCGCGCGGCCCACGGGTCGCACCGCGCCTCGCTCCCTGGACTTCCGCCGGGTTCGCAGCACCGCGGACAGGGGCATGCTCCGGCTACGCCTGACGGCCACCCGATGCTTACCCCGACCCCGGTGAGGCGCCCATGCGGCAGCTAACCCCGCTTGACGCTCAGTTCCTCGCGTGGGAGGACGGACGCACGTTCGGCCACGTCGCTGGCCTGGTCCTCTACGACACGAGCAAGCCGGGACAGGAGCTCACCTTCCGGTGGCTGCTGGAGCATGTCGCGCGGCGGCTGCCGCTGGTTCCGCCGCTGCGGGAGCGACTGGTGCAGGTGCCACTCGGCCTCGACCATCCCTACTGGGTGGAGGATCCCTGCTTCGATCTGGAGTACCACGTTCGCGAACTGGCGCTGCCGACGCCTGGTGACGATGCCCAACTCGCCACGCAGGTCGCCCGGCTGCTCAACCGGCCGTTGGACCGGTCTCGCCCGCTGTGGGAGGCGTACCTGATCTCCGGATTGCAGGGGCAGCGGGTCGCCGTCCTGACCAAGATTCACCATGCGGTGCTCGATGGCCTGTCTGGGGCCGAGGTGCTGCTCGCGCTGACCGACTTCACCCCGGCGGGCCGCGAACCTCCACCGCCGGCCGCCCCGCCGGCTGGCCTGCCCAGCCAGGCAGAGATGCTCGCGCGCGGGCTTCTCGGACTGGCCCGGCAACCGTTGCGCGCGTTGTCTGTCCTGCCCCGGACGCTGCGCTATCTCGACCGCAATCCGGCGTTGCGGACCGTTCCGGGCATCCGTCTTGCGGGCCGGGTGGCGCGCAGCGTCCTGGAGTTCCGGCGGGAGGCGCACACCGACGGGGAGATCCTCGAGGTTCCCCGGGTACGGGCGCCGCGGACCCGCTTCAACGGGCCGATCAGCCCACACCGGCAGGTCGCCTTCGCCACCCTGCCGCTGACCGACATCAAAACAATCAAGAACCGCTTTCACGTCACCGTAAACGACGTCGTTGTCACATTGTGTGCGGGTGCCGTCCGGAGATGGCTCGCCGACCGGGACGAGCTACCGGATCGGCCGCTGGTCGCGATGGTGCCGCTGAGCGTCCGTACCCCCGAACAGGTCGGCACCTTCGGCAACCGGATCTCGGCGATGATGGTACCGATCCCCACCCACGAGCCGGACCCGGCCGCACGGATCGCCTTCACCCACGACGCGCTGGCCACCGCGAAGACCGTGCACCGCGCAATCCCGGCCACCGTCCTGCAGGACACGGAACAGTTCGTACCGCCGGCCATACTCGCCCGCGCGTCCCGCATGGTCATGGCGGTGCTGAGCAGAACCCGGATCCAGCCGGTCTGCAACCTGGTCGTATCCAACGTGCCGGGCTCACCCCTGCAGCTCTACCTCGGCAAGACGCCGATGACCGCCGCCTATCCGCTCAGCCCCATCACCCACAGCTGCGGCCTGAACATCACCGCACTGAGCTACCTGGACGCGCTCGACGTCGGAGTCGTCACCGACCGGGCACAGGTCCCCGACGCCTGGGAAATCATCAGCGCGTTGCACGAGGAACTCGCGACGCTGCGCTGACGGCCGCGCAGCGGACGCGGGCTCAATGGCGGCCGGGGCCGCGGTGGCCGTCGCCGCGGGTTCGGCCGGGGCCGTGGTGGCGGGTGCCGGGGTGGCG
>NZ_CDXDOR010000143.1:0-12997 GCF_978021225.1 Frankia sp. CeTa3Moorea
GCGACGTCAGGATCTCAACGACGAGGGCTAACCCGCGATCCCTGCCAGCACGGCCTCTGTCCGTGGCGACTGCACGCCGACGGCAAGTCCAGCCCGCGCCTGGTCGGCGTAGAGCCCGGCCTGCTCCCGGTCACCCGCAGCGGCGTGCGCCTCGGCGAGGTACGCCTGCACGAGGGCGACGTCGCGGGGGTAGTCGGCCAACTCGGCCAGCTTCGGGGTGAGGATCTCGATCGCCCGCCGGGGCTCGCCGGACATCGTCCAGGCCCTGCCGTTCTCCAGCGGCATCGGGTGCTCGGCGGCCTCCATCGCCCAGTACGCCCACGGCGGGGCGTCCTCGACGCGGGCCCGCTCGTAGACGGCCGTTCCCCGGGCGAGGGTCGCCTCGAAACCCGGACGGTCGCCGGCCGCGGACCGTACCCGGGCCTCGAAGCCGCTCACGATCGCCCGGACCGTGAGCGACGCGGCATTGCGAATGCCGACCTGCGCGGACTCCAGGATCGTGACCGCCTCGCGGTGGCGGCCGTCGAGGCTCGCGGCCAGGCCAAGCAGAGCCAGGATGTAGGCGCCGTGCTCGCGGTCCCCGATGGCCTGCGCGGCATGCAGCGCGGTGATGAGGTACCGCTGCGCCATCGCGAACCGGCCGGAGTCCACCGCGGCCCAGCCCGTGAGCTCCGCGAGTTCGGCGACCAGGCGCAGCATCGGCCCGCGGGATCGCTCCGGGATGTCGCGCAGCATCGTCATGGCCATTGTGGCCTCCTGCGCCGACCAGGGTGCGACCGCCGGGCCGCCCTCGGCGTCGTCGACCCGGCGCAGCAGCTCCAGGACGGCCCGCAGCGCACCAAGACGAGATGGTGCACCCTCGACCACTTCCGCGAGGGGCCGACCGTCCAGGTCGGGGGCCACGAGCCACAGGTGCGCGTGATGCGTAAGCGCCGTGCCTCGTAGCGGCGCGAGGCGGCGGGGATCGGAGGCGCCGCGGCGCGCCATCTCGGCCAGCACCCGGGCGGCGCCGGTCTCGGTGTAGTCGACGTCGAGCCCGTCATCGGCCGCAACCGCGGCGGCGGTGCGTGCCGCGCTCGTAAGCCCGAGGTCAACCGGGGTCAGCGTGGTCCCGACCCGTTCCGAGAGGACGTCAGCGACGTAGGCCGGCAGTGGCGGGTGCGGGGTGACCCCCTTCAGCCATTTCCAGGGCGTCTTGGGGTGGACCGCGTGCTCGCCGTGGCCCTCGGCCGTCAGCCGAGTGTTGATCGCCGCCGCAAGCTGCTCGGGCGTCCAGCCGGCGCGCTGGAGCGCGGCGTCGAGGTGCGTGTTGGCCACGGGTCATCACCCTTCGTCAGGCATCCCCTTGACGATAGGGCGCGAAGTGCCCGCCGTGGTGCAGTGCGCACTATCGGCACCAACCCGCACCGGCATCGACGGGTCACATCGCGGGGCC
Source organism: Frankia sp. CeTa3Moorea (assembly GCF_978021225.1). Classification (NCBI taxonomy): domain Bacteria; kingdom Bacillati; phylum Actinomycetota; class Actinomycetes; order Frankiales; family Frankiaceae; genus Frankia; species Frankia sp. CeTa3Moorea. Next base: position 1,436 of record NZ_CDXDOR010000143.1, read on the forward strand.
TGGACGGTTTGCTGGATAGGACAGAACGCCTGAACCGATCGAACGGCCGGAGAGGAGGGCGGCGTGTCGCGAAGCCATCGGCACCCCCTTCTCCGGCCTGAGACCGGGCGCCTACAGCTTCGTGTCGAGTGTGGCCCCCACGGCCTTCACGCTGCCGTCGACGCCGTAGGCGCTGGAGGCCAGAGACAAGATGCCGGCCGCGATGGCGTAGAGCAGCCGGTCCGTATCGCTCAAGGCGTCAGGGTTGACGTCCTTGAGCACGTCACGGGCCGCGTTGGCGTAGTCCAAAGCGCTCGGAGGACGGGACTTGCTGTATTCGTTCTCGTAGGCCATGGGGATACGATCTGCCGCCCTGGCGAGATCGTCCGGCCAGCGGTGTGGCCGGACGACCTACGGTATTGGACGTCCCGGACTGTCCGATCTTGGCTTGGCGCCAGCCTAGGCTGGAAGCGCTCGGCTGGCATCGACGATGAGCTCCCGTGCACGATCGCCCATAACGGCGTTCTCCCACAGCCTGTCCATGGCTCGACTGTACGTAACGGTTTCGTCGCCACTGAAAAAGATCTCGCCGCCGAAGGTCTCCATCGCGCCAACCGTCTCCTTACCCTCGTAGAGCGTCACCGAGTTCTGCGGGATAGCAGTCAGCTCCACACCCATAGGCACGATGCCGAAGCGGATGTTCAGGACGCCGATAACCGTCTGAAGACGGTCGAGCTGACCGCGCATGACGTCAGCTGGGACGAGCAGCCAGCGCAAGACGGGCTCGGCGAGCAGGAACTCGAAGTTCCTGGACGGATCGTAGAGGAGCTGCTGCCGCTGCAAGCGTGTCGCTACTGCTGCGTCAACGTCCTGTACCTCAAGGCCGTGCAAGCGGACCATCTCGACGAACATCGCCCGCGCGTAGCCCGGCGTCTGGAGGAGGCCGGGGATGGCGGCCATCTCAAAGTGGCGAATGATGCGGGAGTTCTGCGCCAGTTCGTTGTAGTCGGCCTGGACCTCGGCCTGACCGCGGCTCATGCTGAGGCGCCAACTGCGGTGCTCGACTCTGGCTTCCTCCAGGGCCCGAAGGACAGCCTCGACTGCCTCGTCGGGCGCGCCGGTCACGCGACCCCAGGCGCGGACGTCCTCCGTCGACGGCGCCTGCCGTCCGCGCTCCAAGCGCGACACCTTCGATGCCGCCCAACCGTTTGCCTCGGCGACGTCCTTTGCGGCCATTCCGGCCTGTTCGCGCATGTCGAGCAGCCGGGCGGCAATGCCGCCCGGGCGCGTCAGCGCGTTCTTGATCGGGTCCATCGTGCCCTCACTCGTGCGTGGTCGGAGCGCTCCGCATCTCAGCGGGAGTGCTGTGCAGGATTGCCAGGTCCCGCCACGCAATCGCCTCGGCGACAGCCACCTCATCGCCCGTACGTTCAACCCGAGCCATATGCCCCTCGGCATCGAACGACATCACGATCAAGAGCCGATCATCGAACAGCCACCAATCGTCAGGGCCAGCGGCCGGCAGTAGGCCGACCTCACGCGCCCGTCGGCGAGGCAGGTAACGAATCACCTCGCCAGCCCGAATGTTCCATGGGTCGCACCACTGCTCCCACCGCTGGTAGTCGGTCAGGGGTTCGTCGTGGATCCGAACTCGCCCGATACGTGCGCCCTGCCGGGTCCTCTCGGCCACTCGGTCGAACCACTCGCGCAACTCCGGGACCTCGTCCGCCGCCATAGGCTGGCCCGCCCGGAGTTGCGCGAGTAGTCCTTGCTCCGCCGGGACGTAGTACGCCGGCTGGGCCTCAAGCCGGAACGCGGCGTGCTGGAAGTCCCAGAGTGCCGCCGTGAACTCGTCACCAGTGAGGAGCTCTCGCATCGTCAGGCCATGCCCCGCAGGCGGTCGAGGACATTGGCCGGGACGAACACGCCGTCCTCGTCGTCCGCGAGGTTCCGGAGTTGCGCCCGCTCGTCATCGGTGAGCTTGACGCCCTGGACAACGTAGCCACCCGCCGTCTCGTACAGGGCCGGGCAGCTCCCACCGATGGACCCGCCGTCCTTCCAGAGGAACTTCAGCTCTCGCATGTGATCTCCAATCCCAGGTTGTACCGCACCCGCATCCTCTCAGGATCAAGCACGAGCATGCAATCGCCCCCGGTCCTTGCGCGGGGGCCGGGGGCGATTGGCGGTTGCGTGGAACCTGGCGAGGAGAGACTACCATCCACAAGCACTTGCGCGCACTTGCTAGATCAGCGTAAGGTTGCAGAGTCCGACTTCCCGGACTCTCCGATCGAGAGGAACCCACGTGGACTACAACAAGATCCAGGCCATCCACGCGGACGCGGTCAGGGCCGCCCGCCAGATCACCGACCCCGCCGCCAGAGCGCTCCGGCTAATGAACCTCGCCCCGTACGGTGCCCTCGAGCGGGACGCCCTGCTGGACGAAGCGGCGGCCGCGGCACGCGACATCGAGGACCCCTGCCGCCGTGCGCAGGAGCTGGAGCGACTTTTCCACACCTGGATCCGGTAGCCGCAACGGCCGATCGGCAGCACGAGGTAACTGAGTGGCCCGGCAGTGTTCCAGCACCGCCGGGCCGTGAGACCGAACCCCAACCCGCCAGGAAGAAGGCACGTTCCCGTGGTACATCCTGCCGTCACGGCACCCGGATCGCCAAAGATGCCGCGACCCGGAGCCGCCTCTACCGTCATCTGGTTGCCGCCCGGTGCGGCATCGAGGCTCGTTGGCGTCGACGCGAAGACGCTTGCTCGGATGGCGGACGACCGCCGGCTGACCGTCCAGCGCACCACTGGAGGCCACCGCCGGTACGTCGAGGCCGAGATTCGCAGCTTGCTCACCGATCTGGACGGTGCGGCATGAGAGTCGCGACCACCCCAGTCCGTCCGCCAGCGCCGCCCCAGGCGCCCACCACGAAGATCACCGTCTGCGCCGAATGCGGCAGCGTCCTCTTCGACGGCGTAGGCCACGACCAACTTTGCTCGCGGACCGGTGAGCTGTGAACGAGATCATCCTCACTGAGTCCCGGTCCGCCCGCGACGAGCACGCCGGCCGCACCGACGCCCTTGGCAAGGTCAAGGCGCTCGACCTGATGCCCGACGATCTGCACGTCACCACCGAGATGGTCGCGACGTACTTCGAGGTCTCGGTCGGAACGGTCACCACCCTGGCCACCCGCTTTCGCGAGGAGCTCTCCGAGAACGGGCTGCGGGTCCTGCGCGGTGATGATCTGCGTGAGTTCAAGCGGTCCAGTGATCTTCATCCTGAAGATCACTGGAATCGAGTCTCGTCGCTCACCCTCTACATCCGACGCACCGTTCTGAACGTCGCAATGCTCCTAACCGAGAGCGACATCGCCCGGGACATCCGGCGCGTGCTACTCGACCGCTACGAGGAACCGGCCCACGCGCAGCCCGACCTCGCGGAGGTCAAGACCCGGCTGGAGATCCTTGGCCTCGCGTGGTCCGTGACCGCGTTGCCGATGGACGAGGTCCGCCGCCAAGCGCAGGCACTCCTCGCCGACATCGGGATGGCTGAGCCACCCCTGACCGTCGACGAGGAGCGCGAGGCCGAAGTGATGCGCTGGATCCACCAGCGGTACCGCGTCGGCGAGGACGCCTCGCTCAGTGAGATGTACCGCGGCCTGGACGGACGGGCGTGGGTGCGGCGCACCGCGGACGTCGAGGACGTCGTGGCCCGGCTCGTCACCACCGGCCACCTGCGGCGGGTCCCGCCGGCACCGCCGAAGCGGGGCCGCCCACCGTCCCCGCGGTTTGAGGTCCTGACTGGGCCGGCGAAGCCGCGCCTGACCGTCGTGCGCGTCGCGGGAGGTGCCTCATGATCCTTATCGAGATACCGGACCCCGACCAGCACTGGTTCTGGACCGAAGAGTGGCAGGCCGGCGAGCGTGAGGCCAGCGCCGAGATCGCTGCCGGTGGTCTGAAGGTCTACGACGACATGGCGGACCTGTACGCGGACATGGACGCCGACGACGAGCTCGTGGGGGGGGGGGGTACCCGATGATCCGCCGCGCCCATACCGCCGACCGGGAGGCCGGCGACAACACCTGGGCCCGCGTCGTCCAGGACTCGCTCGCGGGCCGCCACGAGCACGTCTGCGGGCGCATCGACAACAGCCTCATCTGCTCCTGCGCGGTGTGCGGCACGGCACAGCGCGACACCTCCGGAGGTACCCGATGACCGTCATCACGACCGGCTTCAGCGACCCCGAGCAGGATGTCCTGCTGGCCGCGGTCGATGCCGCGCAGCTCCCCGAGGGCACCACCATCCCGGCCAGGGCCGTCGAGGACGCGGTCCGGGAGGCCATGGGGATGATCGAGGCCAACCGCGCCGACGCGGCCGACCTCGACCTGGACGCCGACCAGCGGTACGGCGCCCGCCAGGTCGCCTTCGGGCAGGCGTGCGTCCTCCGCCTGTTCCAGATGCTGCTGGCCAGCTCGGACGCCCCGGTGGGGGACCGATGAGTACGGCCACCGAACTCACGAGACTCGCCGCCGCGTCGCCGCAGGTCGGGACGCATGTGACGCTCACGCGGAACGGGGTGAGGTGGCAGGGCGAGGTCGTGGACCTGCCACTGGGCCCGGAAGACCTCGACGACCCGGGCGGGCTGGATGGCCTGGGGGACGTCGGGATCTCGGCCTACGGCCCGCAGGACGGGACCGACGACCGGGTCTGGATCGAGCCGGGTCCACCGTGGGCGGTCCCCGTGAGGGACCTGCGATCGTGATCACCGGGACGGGTCGGGGCTGAGGTGATGCGTCCCGACTCGTCCCGAAACATGCCCTATGACGTGACGCTAAGACTCGCCGCAGTCCAGGTGATGCGCCTCTCGGCGCTATGTATCGACAGATGGTGGAGCACCGGAAGACGAAAGCCCCCGGGGGGATCCGGGGGCTCTGTCGCACAACCGCTGCGCCACGAGAGGAGGTCTCGTGACACACATACTACAGCCGGTCAGGCTCATAGATCCTGGGCGGCACGAGTGCGCCCTGGGCGGCAACCCGCTGTACTGGGATCGCCTCGCCCATGTCCAGGCCTCGCGAGGCGAGAGCGCCCCCCGCGAGGCCTCCTGGGATGAGGCCGCGTGAACGCCCCGTGCCCGGGGCCGGTCGATGGCGACATCGACCAGGTTGCCGTCGACCGTGCCGTTGCCGGGGACCCGCCCGACGAGATGACCTCGGGCGAGATCTGCGCCGCCGTCGAGATCCTCACGAGCCGGGGCCTGAGCGCACGCCAGATCGGGCAGCGGATCCACTGCGACCCCCGCTCCGTCACGCGGCACCGCGCCCACGCCCGCACGCGAGAGCGGGGTGCCGCGTGAGCGCCACCGCGCGGCTCCCGTTGCGGCCTTACCAGCAGGAGGCCCTGAATGCCATTAGAAAGGCATGGGGGAGCGGAACAAACCGTGTCGCGATTATCTTGCCAACGGGTAGCGGGAAGACTATTTGCTTTGCCCATCTAGCTAGTGAAGAATGCGCGCGAAATGGCCGCGTCCTTGTTATCGCGCACCGGCAGGAACTAGTTGACCAGGCTGCGGAAAAAATCGCGTCAATAGCGCCGGGAGCGCGGGTCGGCGTGGAGATGGCCGACCGCGAAGCCGACCTACGGTGTGGCGTCGTGGTGGCCTCCGTGCAGACGATGGCGTCGGCCCGGAGGATGCGCAAGTGGCCGCGTGACACATTCAGCATGGTGATCATCGATGAATGCCATCACAGCCTGGCCGAGACATATGTCAAGGTCATGGATCATTTTCGGTGCTACGCGCAGAACGGAACGCGCACTCTTGGAGTGACGGCCACACTCGCCCGCGGGGACGGCGCGGGCCTGGGGTCGGTCTGGCAGACCGTGGCCTACGAGCGCTCGGTGCTGGAGATGATCACCGATCCGGAGGGGCCGTACCTGGTCGTGCCGCGCGGTCGCCGCGTCCCGATCGACGTGGACTTCTCCGAGGTCAGAAGCTCTCACGGGGACTACGCCGCTAGCGATCTCGGCGACGCGCTCGCGAGTGCGGGCTTCGAGAAGGCCGTCGCCGAGGCGTACACCACCCACGGCGAGGGCAAGCCCGGAATGGTCTTCACCCCCACCGTCGCCACCGCGCAGTCCGCCGCGGCGGCCCTGCGCGACGCCGGCTTCAAGGCTGAGGCGGTGTGGGGAGACATGGACCGGGATTCCCGCGTGGCAGCCGTGAACGGCCTGCGAAACGGCGAGCTGGACATCCTCAGTAATTGCAATGTTCTTACCGAGGGAACAGATATCCCGCGTGCCACTGTCGCCATCATGGCGCGGCCGACAAAGTCTCCGGTTCTCTATACCCAGATGGCCGGAAGGGTGCTACGCCCCTACCCCGGCAAGACTGAGGCCCTCATTCTGGACCTAGTCGGGATCACCGCGGACCATCGGCTCTGCACGCTCCTGGACCTCGCCGAGGGCGAGCTTAAGGCGAAGACCAAGGAAAAGCCCGAGCTGGAGGACGGCGAGTCCCTCACCGAGGCCGTCGAGCGCATCAAGGGGGTGAAGCTCGGCGCCGCCAGCGAGGTCAACCTGTTCCAGTCCAGCAAATCCGTGTGGCTCCAGACCGACGGCGGGCACTGGTTCGTCCCCGCCGGACTCGGCCAGGTGTTCCTGCGCGAGTGGCCCAACCGCCAGGGCTGGTCGATCGGACTGATGCCCCGCGAGGGCGACCCGACCCCACTCGGGAAGGCCCCGGACCTCACGCTCGCGATGGCGCTCGGCGAGGAGCACGCCGCACGGGCCGAACGCGCGGGCAAGCAGCGGTTCTCGGTCTCGACCAAGACCGCGGCCTGGCGCGGGCGCGGCGAGCCGAGCCCCAAGCAGGTCGAGGCCGCCGCCCGTCTCGGCATCACCGTCCCGCCGGGGGCCACAGCAGGGCAGGTCAGCGACCTGATCTCGATCCGGGTCGCGACCAGGCGGATCGACCGGTTCTTCGCCGGAAGGGGTGCTGCATGAGCGATGACGAGCCTGCCGCGGGGGCCGACGAGCAGGACGGGCCGGCGATCGATCCGGCGGTACTGCGGGCCGAGCAGGAGTGCCTCGGTCGCGCGATGCGGGATCCCGGTGACGCCGAGATCGTGCTCGGGACCCTGGAGGCCACCGACTACGCCCGGCCGGCACACCAGGTGATCCACGAGGTCCTGATGGAGCGGACGCTGGCCGGCGAGGCGTGCGACGAGGCATCCGTGGTGGCTCACCTCGGCTCACGGCCCGCCATGGCGGGCTCGCACGGCCGGATGACCCTGCTCGACGTCGTCGGGGGGCCGATCTACGTCCACGACCTGATCTGGAACACCGGTGCCGGCACCGTGGCCTACCACGCCGCGTTCGTCGAGACCGCGGCCCGCCGTCGCGACATCGCGGCTCGGGCCGAGGCCCTGGGCCGGCTTGCCCGCAACCCGGGGGCGGACCTCTACGACCTACGGCGCGAGCTGCTCGCGGCCCTGGAGTGCGCCGAGCAGACCAGCGGGGGGCGCTGGACCGAGCCCCGCCCCCTGTCGCGCCCGATGCCGGCGCTGCCCGTACGGTCCCTGCCGGGGGTGGTGAGGCGGTTCGTCGAGGCCGTCGCCGCCACGACCCAGACACCGCCCGACCTCGCCGCGTTCGCGGCGCTCGCGACCCTGTCAGGAGCCACCCGCGGCTCCTGGGAGGTCGAGGTCAAGGGGAGCTGGACAGAGCAAACCTGCCTGTATCTCGCGGCACTGTCGGACTCCGGCACTCGCAAGAGCGCCGTGGTCAAACTCGCCGTGGCGCCCCTACAGGATCTGGAGTGGGGGAGCGAAGACGCGGCCAGGTTCGCCCGCGCCAAGGCGGACCACGAACTGCTGACCAAGCGGTACGCCGCCGCGCTCGACCGGGCGGCCCGGATGGAGGGCGACGCAGCCGGCGACGCCGAGGAGGAGGCCCGCGACCTCGCGGACCGGCTCGCCGAGGCCGGCCCGCCGACGCAGTTCCAGATCCTCGCCGACGACACCACCGCGGAGGGCCTGGCGGTCTTGATGGAGCACCAGGGCGGGCCCCAGGCCATCATCGTCGACGAGGGGGGCTTCCTCGGGACCCTGGCGGGCCGCTACGCCGCCAGCGGCCAGGCCAACATCGACCTGGTCCTGCGGGCCTACGACGGCAGGTCCGTGAAGATCACCCGCGCCAGTAAGGCGCCGGTCCGGATTCGCCGGCCCATCCTGTCCATCGGGATGATCGTGCAGCCCGATGTCATCACCGAGGCCCTCAAGGTCCGGGCGTTCGTGCAGCGTGGTCTGCTGGCGCGTTTCCTGGTCGCCCTGCCGGCCTCCACGGTCGGGACCCGGCCCCTGGAGGCCCCGCCCATGGACCCCGAGGTCGAGGCCGAGTGGGCAGCCGTGGTGGGGAAGATCATTTCGGCGGGGCGGGGGCTCGCCGAGCGCAGCGAGGTCGGGGCGATCCGCCTGGACCACGGCGCGCGGGCCGCCTTCGACGCCTGGCGAGGCCCCGAAGGACACGAGGGGCGCCTGCATCGGGATCTCGGGGATCTGGCGGACATGCAGTCCTGGGGGAGCAAGCTGCCCGGCGCGCTGGTGCGCATCGCGGCACTGTTCGCGCTCGCCGAGCGGCCCGGGGACGCCCACCCGATCGTCACCGAGGACGAGATGCGCGCGGCGCTGGACCTGGCGCCCTACCTGATCACCCACGCCCGGGAGGTGCTGCTGCGTGACCAGGCAGAACGCACCGAGCGGCTGGACGCGGTCCTGGGCTGGATAAAAACCCTAGTAGTTGATCTTGGTTGGGCGGCTAAGGGAAATAACCACCCCGCAAGTCGCCCAGAACTGGACAAAGACTCCCACAGGTTCACTTTTAGTATCCAAGACGCCTATAGGGCGCTTGACGGACGAATCTGGGTAAAGCGGGTGGCCGACATGGAGGAGGTCGTCGACCACCTTGCCGATCTTGGCTATGTGCGCCGGCTCCCACCGACCCCACCGAAGCGCGGTCGGCCGCCGTCCCCGCGCTACCAGGTACATCCGCACGTCGTGGCCGCCGCCCTGCGCGGTCGGCGCTGACCGGTCCGGGCGGCTCGCTGTTCTTATCTGACTTTTTCACCCCCTGATCCGGAGGTCTACACGGGAGAGCCCTCGTTCGTGGTTCTTCACAAGATCAAGATCATTTAAGGATTACCTATAGAGACCTGTCGAAGGAAGGGTGAAAAAGGCAGTTAAGAAATTTCAAGATCAACCGATGGGGTCGCTGGGGTCGGTTAAGTGCCTTAGGCGCCCAGATCAAGATCAAAAACAAATCCTAAAAGAAACCGACGCCACGAGAGAGAAGTGATCATGAGGCAGCACCCGTCCCATCCCGCCGCGGCGCTCCCCGCCCTTCCCCTGGATGCCCTGCTGGGCCTGCTCGCCACCGTGGCGGCGAGCGACATCCAGGTCCCACCGGATCTGGCCGCCCTCGTGGGCCTGGGCGTGCTCTTCGCTCGCGACGACGCCACGGCGGCGCGAGCGTGAGCGCGAGCCAGGCAGTCGAGACGGGCGCGGCCGCCGGGAATCCCGTACGGGGGCGAGGCCGGGTAGGAGCCACGCCGAAGCAGCGCAAGTCGCGGCGGACCCCGTTGGTGCAGTGGAGGCGCAAACGCACGCTGGAAGGCGGCGACTTCGAGGTGTACGGCGTGGCGGCGCCGCTGGAGGCCGTGGGATTCGTGGCCTCGATCTCCCGGCTGTCCCAGGGGCCCTACGACGTCTCGGCCTGGCGGCCACCCCTGCTGCTGCTTATCGCCGCCCGACTCACCGGCGTGGCGCTGGACGGCACGGTGTCGACGAACCCGCGGTTCTCCGGTTCGGAGCTGCGCGTGCTCTGGGAGCTCTCCCAGCGATCCACGCCCGGTTTCACGGTCGTGCCGCTGATCGCCACAGCCCAGCATGCCGCCGCGGCGGGCAAGCTCTGCGTCTGCTCGGGGGTGGTGGCGGATCCGGCGCGGTTCATGGTCCTCACGGGGCCGCCCGCGGGTGCGGGGCGGACGCCGAACTGGAGGCCGTGGGCGATCCCCGGTTCGGAGGGGAGCTGTAGGCGATAAGAAGTCTTGTAGGCTCCTGTATCCTGTATGGGGCAGGGAACCCCTACGGGGGAGGGGAGTGAGGCTGGCAGCGTGGACGCCAAAGGGTGGGAACGGGCTTTCTGGCTGCTATTCTCGCCATGATCCGCCACGGCCGCCGCACCCCATCACCGCGCTGGCCGTGGCGGATCATGGCTCGTCTCATGTTCACTCACCCTTGTATGCTTGTCGCCATCCGTAGCCATACCGGCGCGCCAGTCGTGCCCCGAGCCCCCAGGAGGCCTTAGATGGCGCCCCGCGCCCCCGCCGCGTCTCCGACACCGGACCCGCTCGACACTGCCGTCGAGGTCGCGCTGGAGGTGCGCGCCCGCGGGGGCATGGAGGAGCTACCGGCTGGCGACCCCCTACGGCGCCGGTTCGCCCTGGCGGTAGCCCGGGTGGCCGGGCTCGACCGGCTGCCGCTGAGTCGTCGCGGGCACGCCAGCAGCGCCCGCGACGTCGAGCGCTTCGAGCTGGCCGCGGTCGAAGTCGCCGAGGAGCTGGCTCGCCGGGACGCCCTCACCGCCGGTGGTGCGCTGTGACCGCCGAGCTGGCCCCGGGCGACCGGGTGCGGCGCACCACCCAGACCGGCCCGCTCGACGTCCGGTTCGGGACCGGCACCTTGCTGGAGCGCAAGACCGTTGGCACTCGGACGGGCTGGCACGTCGAGATGGATCTCGGTTCGGGGCCACGGGGCGATCGGTCCTACGTGACGTTCGTGGAGGACGATCTCCTGGTGCCGATCCCTCGGGCGGGGGTCTCGCCGTGACCCTCGAGGCCCCGCTGCCCACGAGTCCCGCCTACCGGAAGGCGGTCCGTCTCGCGCTGCGGGTGCACGCGCGGGGTGGCTACGAATCGTTGCCGAATCGTGATCCTCTGCGCGCCGAGTTCCTCGCCACCGTCGTGCGCGTCGCGGGCCTGGATTCGGCCGCGTCGGCAGTGCGCAGTGTGGCACTCGGCGCGGCGCTGATCCTCGACGAGCGACGGAAGCGGACGTCGGGTCTCCCGGGCGCGACTCTCGCGCCGGCCGACGCCCGGCCGGGGTGTGTCCCGCGCCGGGACCGATCTCGCGTGACCAGGATCCGTCCCGGCGTGACCCGACATGAGCCGGTCGTATCGGAGCCCGATCTCGCGTGAGCGCCGTCCTGCCCGCCGTGGTACGGGTGCCGACCCGCCCGGATCCGAAAGGGCCTCGTGACCTCCGACCCCGGCGATCGTCGGTTCGCGGATAAGCATGCGAGAGGTGGCGTGACGATGGAGAGCGGAGAGGAATGGGTTATGACCGAGGAGCCGACCGATGGCTGATCGTTGGCGGCCAGACGCCCGCGCCTACGAGGCCGCTGCCCATGGCGCGCCGCTCGACACGGCACGCCTGATCGCCGTCGTCGATGCGTGAGCCATGCCGCTTCTGCGACAGCTGCTGTACACAGTTGCCGGACGGGTGGGACCCGTCCGGCAACTGTGTACAGCAG
>NZ_CDXDOR010000144.1:0-12732 GCF_978021225.1 Frankia sp. CeTa3Moorea
CGTACTCCGCCCCGCTGGGCAAGGTCGGCAATCGCCAATCGGGATCTCGGAGCACGCGGCACCACGGGCCGGGCGGGCACGCCCCAAGCTGCCAGCTCATCGAGCACGCCAGCGCCACCCGGCCACTGCTCCTGGTGTGGTCTCGCAGGCGCCAGTGACTCCGGCAAGGGCTGTCGGGTGCCTACAGGTCGGGACTCGCGCTGGCAGCATCAGCGGCTATGCCGGACGCTTCGCAAGTCGGGCCGGCCGCTACTGGCAGACTCGGCTATCAGAACTTGCTGAGGCTTCCCGGCGCGCGGTCAGCCAATAGTCCTACGGCTTGCGGGTCACGCCGATGACATGAGCGCTTGTTCCGAGCTGACTTGGACCGAACGTGATGACGACCGCCGCATGCGCCTCACGCCTGAGCGCAGGGGGCACCGTCCTACGTGGTGCGCGCTCAAGGCCGGCAGCATCGACGGGTCCGCACCGAAACCCTGCGCCCACTGTCCGGACGGCGGTGGACCCCTCCCGCTGGCTGTTCGCGGTCCCGACGCCGGCCGAGGTGCCCCTGGCCTCGCCTCTCCGCCGCGGTCGTGTCGGCGAGTTGACCACGTGGATCGACGCCTTCGACCAGAGCCGCATCAGGTCCGAGCAGAACGACACGGGAGGTCGATCACTTCTCTCGGCAGACAAATGATCATCCGGTGGTGCCGTGAACAGCGCATTCACCCCTGCAAGCCCCTGATCTTTACGAGCGGCGTCGCTCTGAATCCGGAGTGCCCAGGGGGCTATCGCAGCCATCTAGCGCCAGATGGCACGCCGAACCCCTTGACAGTGCGCGCCGCGTTGGTCACACTGCGAATTAAGTGTGGGCCAGGACAATGCCAACTCCGATCGCGGGGGTAAACATGAGCACTGCGGCGATCACCACAGCCCAAGAGGCGGTCATCGACATCCCGCTTCCCACTGACACCTGGCACGAACTCGTCGACGAGTCGGTCGAGTTCGAGGTTCAGACGGTCTCCATCGACGGGGGCCACTTTGGAACCACTTTCCGCCGCTGCTAGTCGCGGAAGGCGGCAGATGGGATCCTGAGGATTTCAGGTCCCATCTGCCTGTCCGCGTCTTTACCTGCGGAGCTATTCGCCTGCGGAGAAAGCCCTCTTGTTAGCGCCGATGGGCCTGGCCGGAACAATCCGGGGGATGGATCGGACTATGGGAGATCTGGCTTTTGCGGTGGCAAAACTCGGGCAGCTTCGGCGTCGGAGCATCACGCCCGCATTGACGCGTGACGCGGACATCCTGAGAAATCTCCGCCGGGACGGCATAGCTCTGATTCCCCGCTTTGTCGACGGACAGGTGGTTAGGGCCATCAGGGCAGAGGTGCACAGTAACACCGATCTGCTCGGCGAGGCCGTCCATCCTGATATCGCAAAGCGGAATGCCCGGCGCCTGCTTCTCAATCCGCGAAGCCACGTTCCGAGTTCGAAGCAGGTGTTTGACGACAGCCGTATCCGCGATATCGCGCGAGCCTACCTCTCACCTCATGCGGTGCCGGACAGAGAAGCGATCCAAGCCAAGATCGTGGTTGGCGAGGAGAGCATCGTTGACCTTTACCACATCGACGAGTGGCGCCCACTGCTGTCCGTGTTCGTCTACTTGGCCGATGTCGGATCCGACAACGCCGCGATGGAGTACCTCGTTGGTAGTCATCGATGGTCGCCGTGGAGGATCCGCCTGGAACAGGATTTCTTTGAGTACTACCGCAAGCGCGCGGATGGCCAGTACGCGAATGAGGAGAGCGCCTACGCCGGATGTATCCTGCCGACTCAGGCACGGAGACTGAGGGCACGACACAACTGGCGGTCGATGTCCTGCGACGGACCCGCGGGTACCCTCGTCGTCTTTGACAATCTGGGGCTGCATCGCGCGCGTCCTCTTCTCAAGGGGTCTCGCTTGCTGCTTTCCTCCTATTGGCAGCTGCCGGAGGAGGGGAATCTTGGGTAGCCGCTTTGCGTAATTCAGACGCCTTGCGCCCGTCCGACAACGGCCGCCGATAGGTTACGATAGTTTTCTGTGCGAGCTGATCGGACGGACATGGACACAACCGAAGCTCGAAGCGAGGAGGCGCGAGAGCGCCAGCAGCTGATCAATAGGATCACCCGCCGGGCTTGGCTGGATAAGGATTTCCGCCAGCTGCTCGTCGACGATCCGTCGGCTGCGGTGCTGGCGGAATTCGGTGAGATCCCGGCTCTGTTGCAGGGCTTCACGCTCCGACCTGCTTCGGTCGACCGTGCCGTCCTACGCGAGCGGGGCGACCGCCAGACTCTTCGGATCAGGCCCAAGTCCGGCGATCGGCCGATCAGCCTCGTGCTGCGAAGATTCTTGGGCGAGAAAGAGCTGATCGCGGTCCTCTACACCCGACGGTGCGCGTTCGCCTGCACGTTCTGCACTCTGCCGTCCGCCGGGGCGATTATCGATGTTTCCTCGGCAGAGTTGGCCGGCCAGTTGGATGCGATGACCGAATTCGTTCGGAAGGAACAGGCAGGCCAGATAGCTCGGGTGGCGCTCGGCAACGAGGGTTCCTTCCTCGACGAACGCACGCTCCCGATCGGACAGCTTGGATCGGCGATGGCCGCCGCGCGTAGCATTCCCGGTGCTAGGGAGATCATTCTGGAGACCCGCCCCGAGTTTGTCACGCCGATGACACTAGGTACGGTCGACTCGCTCAAGGGGGACTGCACGGTCGCTTTGAAGATCGGCCTTGAGAGTAGTGACGACCGTCTACGCAATGACATTCTAGGAAAACGGATGTCGTTGACGGACTTTGAGGCTGCCGTCCGCTATGCAAGCTCTTTTGGCTACGCTCTTGAGAGTTACGTCCTGCTGAAGGCGCACCCTGAGCACACTGACGCACAGGCACGTAGTGAGGCCATCGAAACGTGTGAGTACATCAAGCGGGTGTGCGCGGAACACGAAGTCAGGCTGACGTTGCGCGTCAACTCGATGTACATGGCAGCCGGCTCACCTTGGGCAATTCGGGCCAGGGCTGCGGGGTGGACCCCGCCCTCGGTCTTCGACATCGCCGAAGTGATGTGGGCGGTCGGGACAGATCAGGTGCGCGTGTTCGCCGGTGTGTCCGAGGAGGGCTTGGCCACACGCGATGGCCATTTCGTCGCCCGTGAAGACTTCCAGAAGTGGGCCTTGCACGCGCTTGAGGAGTACAACAGCAGCGGCGACCGCAATCTGCTGGCGAAGGTCGCGCAGTTCCGGGCGGGCAGCGCCGGGGACCGGGAATGATTACGCACCAACGACCGGTCGGCGAAGGTCGGTTCGCCGGCCTGATGAAGGATCTTGGCCCGGTCCCGCGAGCGCTGATCGCAGAGCTTCGTGAGCGTGCGGTCGCGTTAGGCGAAACCTGGCCTCAGGCTGGCGCGAGGTTTTCGCGGAGGAACGAGGGTCTCGACAACATCGCACTGATGTTCCCCGCAGACTACCCGGCGTCGCACCTGAACTCTAGGCCGACGGAGCACTGGGGCGGGTGGTGCGACTGCGTCATACCGCTGATCGACCTGGTCGCGGACCGACTTCGCCTCGAATCGTACCGACCGGCGAAGGTGATCCTTTCCCGTCTCAGGGCGGGCGCTGTCATCGCTGAGCATGTCGACCTGAACCAGTCCTCGCAAGTCCCCAACAAGATCCACTTGCCAGTAATTACGTCGCCCCAGGTGACCTTCACTGTCGAGGACAGTCGGTATCACCTAGAGCCGGGCCGGGCGTACGAGATTAACAACTTGCGTCGGCACGCCGTCTACAACTGTGGTGATGTCGACCGCATTCATCTGATCATCGAGGTATACCCACACGCTCCGCTGGGCCAGCATCGCCGCTGATGACGATGGAACCGAAGCTCGCACTCGACGTTGATGTCTTCCTGGTTGGCCGGACGCTGCTCCTCCATCGCCGCGGTGGCCCCGTCGTACGTTTCCGCGCGACGCCGTCCGCGCTGTCCGCGGTAGCTCTCCTGGCCAGCCCTCCAACGAACACGCCTTCGTTGGAAGCCGGGAGCCCGCAACGAGTCCATGAGACCATTGCCGCCGCGCTGGACCGGGCAGGTCTCCTGGCGCCAACGCCCTTCGACGAGCCAGGCCCCGACTGGAGCCAGGATGTCGGACACGGGGCTCCGCAGCTCAAGCGGGCACGGATCAATCGGCTTCACGACGAGTGGGAGCAAGAACCAGAATCCAACGAAACTGTCCTGTTCTTGGTGGAAAGCTGGGCCGATCTGATTCTGTTCCATCCCCCCGACGTTCCGACCGCTCGGGCATGGGCTGTATGCCGACTCCGCGGAGGCACAGTCCAGGTGTCTGCCCCGCTTGGCGGACCTGAGCAGGTGATGTGCCGGGACTGCCTGCGGGGACGCGTGATCGGCCACGACGACGTTCTGCGAGCTCTTTGGCCGAGCCTGTCCAGTGGCGCCTGCACGAGGCTCACTACCGGTGCGCCGCCGTCGCGGGCCGCGATCGAGTTGGCACGATCCGCTTTACGAGCGATCATCTCCGACGGCCGCCCGGGAATCCTGCACGCGAGTGCGGTCGAGGCCGCTAACACTCTGCATCCTGTCGTGGCGTACGCCGACTGCGGGCATGGACAGCCTCCTCACCGCGTTTCGAGGTGGCCGGGCGAACCCGCTGCCTCCAAGCTGGACCTGCCGGCCGGGTTGGCTAGGGCATGGGAGAAGCTGAGGTCTCTGCTCGGCTCGGTCACCGGCCTGGTCGAGGCTCCGAGGTTGGTCAAAGAGTGCGAGACACCCATTCCCGTGGCCACAGCGCGCTACGCCGATGCCAGCGGTGAGGGCTCAACCGTCGAGGTGGGACCGGACGGGGCGATCACCCACGGCGTGAACCCCTGCCGGGATGCCTTCGGCAGTGGGCTGACAGCGCCGCAGGCCATTGCTCGGGCCGCTCTCGAAGGACTGGAGCGATACTGCACGTTCCGGCAGCCGCAGGATCCGATCTTGTCTCGCGGGCAGGCCCTTCCGACGCTGGCTCACCTGTGCCCCGCACGAAGAGTCGTAATCTCAGCGGGCGAGGACCTACAGTGCTGCGCGGAGGAGGAGTGGGTCCTCTGCTCCGTATCTGACGGTGCGTCAATGATGGCCGTGCCTGCTGAACGTTGCTACCACCGGCACCGTCGGCCGACGCCCGGCGGCGCCACGGGGATGGCCGTGGGCGAGACGCGCGATGATGCCGTTGTCGCGGGCTTTCTAGAATATGTCGAGCGAGAAGCTGTCAATGCGTGGTGGCGCGAGGCCCGAGTGGGCACGAGGATTCCCCTCGACCGGGTCGAGGATGAGGTCGTGGAGATCATGACCTCCTACCACCGACGCGCTCGCGCCCGTTCGCTGTTCGCACTTCGGGTACCGTCGCCCCTGCCGGATGTCCATGTCGTCGTCGCCGCGTCCAGCCTGGCCGAACTCGGATTTCCTCTGCTGGGCATGGGTGCGGGCCTGAGCCTAACAGATGCCACGGCCAAGGCGCTCCGGGAAGTAGCCCAGGCGTTCGCGTTCCAGAGGGCGGAGCAACGAAAGTGGGCTGCTGTGCCTAACGGAGCCGTGCAATGGCTTTTGGCTCAGGCCGGTGCACCCCAACTCGAATGGGACGAGCGGATGCCTGCGAGAATACAGGGAACGGACGGTCTGATCCGCGTCGGGGATATGGCCCGCAATGCGGGTCGGATCCCTCTAGTTTTCGACTACCGGCGACCGGAGGTGCCGTTCGCGTGCGTGCGGGTACTGGTAACGCCAGGCCCCGGCGATGACCTCACTCGCCTGACTGCCCCGTCCGGGTGGGGGGACCTGCCCTGGTGAACGAACCGGAGATCTTCGTCGTCGGGTCGGCCCGCGCCGGCACGAGCACTCTGCGTAGCTACCTCGCCGAACAGCCGCAGCTGTTCGTGCCCTCCATTCTGGAGCCCCGCTATCACGTCAGGGATGCCCTGGAAACGCTCCACGGACCGGCCGACCGCGAGCTGCCGGATCGCATTGTTACGTCCCACGACGACTACCTCGCCCTGTACCGTGCCTGCGCGCCGGACCAGCGTGGCGTCGAGGTGACACCGGCCTATCTGTCGTCGTCGAGCGCCGCGGAGTCGATCCGCCGGAGCGTACCCGACGCGAAGATCATCGCTGTTCTTCGACACCCCGTCGAGCGCGCCTTCTCAAGCTTCCGGCTTGAGCGGATGGACGAGACGGAGCCAGAGTCCGACTTCGGTCGCGCACTTGCTCTGGAGGAGCGGCGGCGGGCAGCGGGGTGGAGCTACGTATGGCGCTATCGGGAACGCGGCCTCTACGGCCAGCACCTTCTGCGGTACGCCCAACTCTTCCAGCCTGAACAGATGCTGGTCCTCCTGTACGAGGATTGGGAGCGCGACCACGGCCGGCACCTGTTGGCGACTGTCTTCGAATTCCTCGGCGTGGAGCCGATGAAGTTGGCTGGGCCCACACGTGTGGAAAACGCCGCGTCTCCATTGCAGTTCAAGGCTCGCGGCCTCACCGCACCGGAACTCGATCTTGCGACCGCCTTGGAACTTCGCGACTCATACCAAGCGGACTTCGATGTCTTGGAGGGCCTTATCGGTCGGGACCTGACGCCGTGGCGTGAATGGAAACCGGTTATCAGGCCGATGGTCAACGGCCTCGAAACCTCTATGGTCATCGGATAGCAGGCCCGCACTCGTGAGTGCCCAGACCCGGCTACAGTAGCACCGACCAACTTCACTGGGCACTCTCGACGCCTCCAACGAACGGATCGCCAACGACCTTCGGAGCCTTGAGGAATGACCTGGCTCTCAATGTGACCCTAGCTAGCGACACGCAACGCACATGCGATAAAGGTCTGATGACCTCAGAATTCGCGGCACGCCGTCTTCGGGGTGCTACACGTCAGATCTTCGGGGGACACTCGACGTGGCAGAGACGCAGCCCGTTAACCAGCGTGTATTGAACAGCCTGAGTGATCATCAGTCGAAATTCGTTGGCGGTCTCGCCCTCAAGGACCGGCGAGGTCGTATAGTAGGAATTGTAGAGTGCTGCCAGATCCAGTAGATAGCGGACGAGAATGGCCGGGCTGTCCTCGCCTGTTGCTCTTGTAATCTTGCTTGGCAGCTCCTGCAATTTGAGAATGAGCTGCGCCTCTTGGTCGCTGACCTCGAAATGTGTCAGGTCAACCAGGCTCGGCACGGGCTTGCCCCATTTCCGTAGAATTGCCCGTGCGCGGCATGCAGTGTAGACGACATACGGTCCTCCTGACTTCTCGAAGGCCGTCAGGGTCGGAGAAAGATCTCCGCGAGCCATGGCGACAGTCGTCTTCATGTCCTGCTTGAGGTCGTTGAAGACGAGCGAGCCGACCGCCAACTGCTGGGCGGCAACAGAGAGTTCCTCCTCCGTCATTGTGCCGCGCTCCGCAGACCTCTTCCAAAAGTGCTCGAATGACATCTTCAGTAGATCGTTCACTCCGGCGACGCTGTCTCGGCTTGAGAGCTTCCGGCCAGTCTTCTCATCGACGTAGAAGCCGAAGTAGATGTGCCGGAGGTCCAGTTCGTCACGGCTTGCGATGCCCAGGACCTCGACAGCTTGAAAGAGCCGCGCGAAATGGACGCGCTGCTCTTGGCCCACGACATAGTAGATGCCGGACGGGTCGAAGATGTCACGGCGGAGCTTGATGGCTCCGACGTCGCGTGTCGCGTAGATGCTCCGGCCATCCGACCTCCGGACCACGAATCGCTCGTTTCCTGGAAGAGGAACGACGATGGCTCCGAGATCCTTCCGAGCGAACTCCACAGTCCGGTCGCGAACGGCGGAAGTGATCTCACCGGCAGACATGGCCTGCTCGATCCTGGCGATTTCCTCGCGCAGGCGACTCTCTGTGAACTCGAATGCCCTGCCGTCGCGCAGAGCGGTCTCGATCACCTCATTACCGGCCAGGAAGTAAAAGCTTTCACCGATCGTGAAGTCGATGTTGATGTCGAGTGCTTCGTAGAAAGAACGAAAATCTGCAAGGCTCCAGTCCACCATCTTGGACCAGAGTTCCACCTCCTCGGAGTCTCCGCCCTCCAGCCTCGCAAAGCGGGCATCCGACGCCTCCACGTAACCCTTGAACGCAGACTCAAGAGCCTCCTTGCTGTCCACGCCCGGGAAATAGCGCTGGAGCACGGCGGCGTCCGATTCGCTGGCACCGCCCAGCCCTCCGCCGGAGGCAACCACCCTCTCCAGCGCGCGGCGGATGGCGTAGATCTCAAGCAGGCGATCGTTCTCGGTCATGGTCGCGGGGAACATATCGCCGAAACGGCGATACCCCTCAAACATGAAACCGAATCCGCCGAAGTCATTGATGTGGTTCAACCGGTATACGAGCGCACCGCATGCCTGGTGTAGGTTGCCGAGTACGTGCCCAATGATAGTTGATCGGACGTGTCCAGCGTGAAGCTTCTTCGCGACGTTCGGCGACGAGTATTCGACGATGAGTGTCTGCCTGGCAGCACTATCGTTCTCGCCGAATCTATCGCCAAGATTGTTGATCCTCTGAACGGCCTGCGCCAGCCAGTCATCGGAAAGCGTGAGATTGATGTAGATGCCCTTGGCGGTGGCCTCGGAAATTACTTTCTTGAGCTCCTCGACCTGTAGGGCCTCGATGGCCCGCGGAATGTAGGTCTTAACGAACTCCTTCGCGCCCGCCTCTTTGAGGAGCATCGGCATCTTAACCGTCACATCGGCGCCGAACTTCTCTCGGGAGATCAACTCGATCTCTGCCGTGAGATCGGAACGCGCAAACTTCTCCTGCAATGCTTGCGTGACGATCGCACTTAGCCTTGCCAGCGGATAGTCGCGTGACGAAGGAAAGGTCGCGGGGCGAGACCGGCGAACCTGGTCGCGGAGATCTTCGATATCACGCCTACGCGTGGAGGTCACCTGGGCAAGCATATTCACGGCTCAGAGTTTATCAGGGCGGCGTGGATTGGCTGGTGGAGGCGGTGTTTGCCCGTTTCTCATGTTGGGCGTTGGGCTTCGTGCGGACGATTTCGTGGCGGTTCGTCGGCACGGTGGCCGGGCTGGCAGGGCCGATCCGAGCCCTCAGTCGGAGCACCGCTCGGCCTCGGTCCGCCAGTGCCCTGTCCGACTCGGGCGACGACGCGTGCAGCGGTTGGGCCAGCACGCAGCCGACGAGGCCCTCGGCGGTGCTGGTCAGGCCGCAGGCCGGGAAGGCGCCGATAGAACTTCCACCACCCCTCTCCTCAAGCGACCCAGCCGACGCAGGTCTTCACACTCCGTGAAAGTAGCGGACGTCACACCAATCGAGGCTTCTGATCGCTTCCGGACTCTCTCGGACGTCCGTACCCCTTCGCACCTCTGAGCCGGCGATCGGCACAATGGGGCCGTGCCGATCCCCACAGCCCAGTACGAGCCCTGGATGCGCCGCGCGCTGGAACTGGCGAAGACCCTCCCCGACCCCGGTGCCGACGACGCACCGGTCGGCGCGGTCATCTACGGACCGGACGGGGCCGAGATCGCGGCTGCGCACCATGACCGCGAACGGACCGCGGATCCCACCGCCTATGCCGAGATCCTCGCGCTCCGCCAGGCAGCCCAGGCGCTCGGAACGTGGCGGCTGACCGGCTGCACCCTCGTGACCACTCTCGAACCAGGCACCATGTCCGCCGGCGCGATCGTCCTCGCCCGCGTACCACGCCTCGTTGTAGGCACCTGGGACAGGTATAACGGCGCCGTCTGCTCCCTGTGGGACGTTGTGCGCGACCCGCGCCTCAATCACTTCGTCGAAGTCATTCCCGAAGTACTCAAAGATGAATGCGACGCCCTGCTCGACGCCTACCTTGACGCGCCCAGCAACCTGACCAGCGGCTGATCACTTCGCAGTCTGCACAGGCCGTTGCTTGTGAGCCCGTCGCTGATCGGTCATCGGACTGACCAGCGACGGGAACTGCCGGACGCGCATCAGACGCGTGAGACGGGGCGAAGGCCAAGCGTCGCAGCAGCCGTCACGGGCAAGAGGATTTCGATCTCGCTGAGTCAGGAGTCGAACTCCCCGTCCCGTACGCCCGCGACGAACGCTCTCCACTCGGCCGCCGTGAAGACGAGGATGGGGCCGCTGCGGTCCTTGGAGTCCCGGATCGCGCGTCCCCCCTCCGGCAGCGTGGCGACTTCGACGCACGCCCCGTTACCGTTGGTGTAGCTGGACAGTTGCCAGGAGAGATCGTCCCGGCCAAACTCGATCTTGCTGGTCATGAGTGCTCCCTCGACAAGCTCGTGATCATCTCGGCGGAGGCGCTGGGGTTGAGCGCGAGGGCTCGGAGATGGTCGAGCTTGTCTCTATACTGCCGCACCTCGTCGGGCTTCTCCACGTACAGACTGCCCGTCAAGACCTCCAGGTAGACGACTTCTGGATCTTCGGCGTCGGGGAAGCCCAGATGTGTGAAGGAGGTCCCGAGCGCGGCGTGCCCGCCGACGTCGAACGGTAGTACCTGGATCGTGATGTTCGGCTGGGCTCCGACGTCGACTAGGTGCCTGAGCTGGGCGTTGAGCACGTCGCGTCCGCCGATCGGTCGCCGGAGTGCGGCTTCGTCGAGCACGACCCACAGCCGCGGTGGCTGTGGCCGGCTGAGGCGCTCTTGGCGGCTCGTTCGGAGGGACACGCGGCGGCGCACCTCTTCGTCCGGAAGCTCCGGCGACGTCGAGCGGATCACGGCGGCGGCATACTCCGGCGTCTGGAGCAGTCCTTCCACGAGGGAGGTCTGGTAGGTGTTGATCGACGATGCGTCGGCTTCCAGCCCGATGTAGACCTCCAGCCAGCGCGGGACGACGTCGCTGAAGCTGCGCCACCAGCCCTGTCGACGTGTCTCCTTGGCCAGCGTGAGGATCGCTTCGCGCTGGTCGGCGTCCTCCACTCCGTAGGCAGTGAGGAGATCGTCGACATCGACGGCGCGGACAGCGACCCGTCCGTTCTCGATTCGGCTGATCTTGGCGTCGGACGCACGGATGGCTCGCCCAGCCTCCTCAGCGGTCAGGCCGGCAGCCTCCCGCAGCCTGCGCAGCTCCACCCCCAGCCGACGGCTGCGCACCGTCGGCCCTGCTGACGACTTCGCCACGCTTCCTCCGCCACTGGACACCCGTACCTGATCGCAGTCTGCCACCGGCCGTTGCTGGCCTGTTGACCTCTACATCCATCGTAAGCGGGCCTGTATGTGTACTTGCATTTAAAGGCACACGGCGCCATCATCACGCTTCGAGGGCGCTCCGGTGCAGTCGGGGTCGATCACTCGCCCGGGGTTCGTCGCACCGGGGCGTCCTCCTCACAGTCCGCTGTCCCCGCCGGACGTACCGCCGCAAGGCAAGGCCCGGCGGGGACAGCACTAGGCCAGCGACGACGGGCAGGGATGATCTTGTGTGCCATGTCGACCGGACACCGGCCAGACACGATCAGGGGCTCGGCATGACAGCGGCCGACCCGTCGCCGGTGGTCCGGGTGGCCGTGGCGCACTTCCTCCCGACAGCCGCCGCTGTCCCCGAGGTGCGCACGAGCACGGTCCGCACGCTCACGGAATGGTCGGTAGACCCGGACGCCGTGAGCAGCGCCGAACTCGTCGTGTGCGAATTGGCGTCGAATGCCGTGAAGGCGAGCCATCCGGACGACGTCGTAGCCATACGGCTCACCGCCACGAGCGGAAACGTCCTTATCGAAGTGTGGGACGGCAACGACACCGCTCCCCGCATCAAAAACCCGGACGTGTTCAGCGAGGACGGACGCGGCCTGCTGATGATCGATGCTCTGTCGCGCCAATGGTCGTGGTACAGGGTCAGGACCGGCGGAAAAGTCATGTGGGCCGAGATTCCTGGCGGTTTGCGCACCGCGCCGCCGCCGACGCAGGCCGCTACACCGATGCCGACGCGGCGGCCGAGGGTCGGGCCGGAGCCCACGGCGCCGGTCGTCTACCGCACCGACCCGGAGACCCTGCGGCGGGTCGCTGACGCCCTGCGCGCGCTGGACCCGTGGCACCGGACCCCCTCCGGCCGCCGCTCGCCCGAAGCCGTGCCACACCGGGCCTGACGCATCACAGCCTGACCGGGAAAGGGGGGAACATGGGGCGAGCTGGTATGCGAGCAGAACGGAACGCGCTACGGGTCCACCTGCTGCATGCGGGAATGACGCAGGCCGAGATAGCAGATGAGTTCATCCGACGTTACCGGCTCCGTCCCCGCACCGCCTTCCGCCACGCGCACGGCTGGACGCTGATACAAGCCGCCGACCATATCAACGGACAAGCGGCCCGTCTCGGCATCGACCCGGACGGCAGGGCTCCCATCACCGGCCCCTATTTGTGCGAACTGGAGCACTGGCCGGATACTTCCGCACGGCGAAGGCTCACCCCACAGATTCTCGCGCTGCTGGCGACCGCGTACGGAACCGACCTCCACACGTTGGTGGACGCGCACGACCGCCTACGGATGCGGCCCGCGGACCGGCTGGTGATCGACGCCATGACGTGCGTGCGCCAACCGGCCGCGTGCCCCCGCTGCCGCCGCCGGGAACCAGCGACGACGATGCCCAGGATGCCGAAGGCGCGGCCGGACGCGCCGGCGTCGTCCGGGAGTCTCGCTGTGTCGGCATACCCCCTGCCCATCGGGTAGCCGTACCGGTCCGCGTGCCGGTCCCCTGTATGAGCGGCGACCGCCCGCCG
>NZ_CDXDOR010000145.1:0-12461 GCF_978021225.1 Frankia sp. CeTa3Moorea
GCCCGCCGTCCCCGCCGGCGGCTCGGCCGTCGCCGGCGGGGCAATCCCAGCGGTGGCCGGCTGCGACCCCACGGTCGCCGGGGCCGCGGACGGAACGGTCACCGGAGGCACGGATGGCACGGAGGGGATGGATGGGACGGTCACCGGAGGCACCGGCGGGGCAGCCGCGATCGCACCCGCCGGACGCCCGTTGCTATTCCCGGCGCCGGGGATCGAGAGCGGGACGGCCGGCAGCCCGGGCGCCGGGATTCCCGGCGTGCGCAGATCGCCCGTCGTTCCCCGTCCGTACAGGTCCGTCGGTTCCGTACCGGTGGTGAGCGCGCCGCCGTTGCCGTACTCCAGGTCGGTCAGGGACGCCAGGATCTCGTTGACCCGGATATGGGCCTCACCCACGGCCAGGCTCTGCCGGGTCACGGCGTCGGCAGCGGCCCGGATCTCCTGGCCCGCCCCATTGCCCGCGGGGGCCGCGCGAAGGACCTGCACGAGGCCCTCGGCGACCCGGAGCTGGGTGTCGAGGAACTGGGAGTGCAGGGCCAGATGGTCGCGGGCGACCTCGCTGATACCGGCGACCTCACCGGCGCTCGGGGCCGGGGCCGCCAGGGTGGCTGCCGCTACCGGAGCGGGCGCTACCGGGGCGATGGCCGTCGGGACGGGTACCGCCCGGGTGGGCGCCGGTTCCGCTTCGAGGATGCGCCGCTCGGTGGCGGCGGTCGGCGTCGCTCGCGCCGGGTCGAGCCCGCCGCCGGCGGCCCGGCCGGGCGCGGCCGGGGCGTCTTCGAGTGCCGCGG
Source organism: Frankia sp. CeTa3Moorea (assembly GCF_978021225.1). Classification (NCBI taxonomy): domain Bacteria; kingdom Bacillati; phylum Actinomycetota; class Actinomycetes; order Frankiales; family Frankiaceae; genus Frankia; species Frankia sp. CeTa3Moorea. The sequence goes on from NZ_CDXDOR010000145.1 coordinate 789, forward strand.
CGGCCGACTTCCGCGGCCGGACGGCCGCGGCGGCCGCGAGCGTGACCAGCGCGTCGGCGTAGGCGCGACGGCGAGGCTCCGAGACGTGGTCCGCCCCGGTCAGCGCAACCGTCATCCCGGCCGGCTTCACCTGCTGCGGCAGCGGGGCCGTATAGCGGTTGAGCCCGCTGAGCTCGACGCCGAGCACCGCGAGGCGCACGGCCGCGGTCATCAGAGCCACCGCACCGTCGCCGTCGCGACCGGCGTCGGTGGGGATTGCCACGACCTCGTCACCGAGGGTGCGCCGGACCAGGCCGGTCAGCACCTGGCTCGGCCCGATCTCGACGACCACCGTCGCGCCGTCCGCGCGCAGGGCCTGCAGCCCGGCGACGAACTCGACGGGGTTGCCCAGCTGCCGGGTAAGGACCCGGCGGTTCTCGGCGGGGTCGTCGCCGTACCGGGCGCCGGCGGTGTTGGCGTGCACCGGCACGGCCGGCGATCCGATTTCGGTGACGTCCACGGCGGCGGCGAAGTCGTCCACCGCGTGCCCGACGAGCGAGGTGTGGAACGCCGCGGCCACGGAGATGCGCCGGGCGTCGAGCCCGCTCGCGGTGGCGGCGGTGACGAACTCCTCGACGGCGGGCGTCGGACCACCAACGACGACCTGGTCGGGGGCGTTGTGGTTACACACGACCACGTCCGGGTGCGCGGTCAGCAACTCGGCGACCGCATCGCGGTCGGCGCGGACGGCGGCCATGGTGCCGGGGTCGAAGCCGGGTTCGTCCGGCGGGGCCATGGCCTGGCCGCGACGCCGGGCGAGCCGGAAGAAGTCGGCGTCGGCGAGGGAACCGGCGGCCCACAGGGCGGCCAGCTCCCCGAAGCTGTGGCCGAGCAGGCCCACCGGGCGCAGTCCCAGCTCCCGCAGGAACCGGAACTGGCCGACGGAGAGCGCACCGATCGCGGGCTGCGCGTACTCGGTGCGCGTCAGGTTCATCTCGTGGTCGGCACGGTCGCCTGGATCGAAGCTCGGCGGTGGGAACACCGCGCGGGCGAGCGTGAGCTCGGCCCCGGCGAAGGTGGCGTTCGCCGCGTCGAAGGCCTCCCGCACCGGCGGAATCTCGACGGCGGCGGTGAGCCCCATGTCGACGTACTGGCTGCCCTGGCCGGCGAAGACGACGCCGACGCGGGGCTGCCCGGCCGCCTGCCGGCGGTAGTGCACCCCGGCGGGATGCGACCATTCGGCGGCGTCGGCTCGCGCCGCGAGCTGCTCGATCGCGATCGTGCGCAGGCGGTCCGCCTCCGCGCCGGTGCGGGCGACGAACCCGACCCGCGCGGCGCTGCCCGGGATGCCCGTGTCACCGTTCGGTTCGGCCTGCCCGCGCACCAACTCGAGGAGCTCCGCGGGCGTCGCGGCATGCCACAGGTGGGCGCGGACGGCACGGTGCGTCGCCCGGGCGGCACGCTTGTCGGCGTCCGGTCGTGCCGTGTCGGGGGTCTCCTCCAGGACGACGTGGAAGTTGGTACCACCGAAGCCCATGGCGGAGGCGGCCGCCCGGCGCCGCCCCACGTCGGGGTCGAGCACCCAGGGCCGGGTACGGGTGCTGAGGTAGAAGGGCGAGCCCTCCTGGGCGAGTGCCGGGTTCGGTTCGCGGACGTTGATCGTAGGCGGCAGCACCCGGTTGTACAGCGACAGCGACAGCTTGATCAGGCTGGCCGCGCCGGCCGCGCCCTTGGTGTGCCCGATCTGCGACTTCACACTGCCGATCGCCGCCCGGCCCGGGCGTGCCCCGGCCTCGGCCAGGACGGCCCCGAGCGCGGACAGCTCGGTGGCGTCGCCGACGGCGGTACCGGTGGCATGCGCCTCGAACAGCTCGACGGACGCCGGGCTCACCCCGGCGTCCGCGTAGGCCCGGCGCAGCGCGCGGACCTGGCCCTCCGCGCGCGGCGCGTAGACGCTCTTGAACCGACCGTCGCTGGACGACCCGAGACCCCGGATGACCGCGTAGACCCGGTCCCCGTCGCGCTCGGCGTCGGCCAGCCGCTTGAGCGCCAGCATCCCGATGCCCTCGCCGACCAGGGTGCCGTCGGCGCCGGCGTCGAACGGCTGGATGCGGTCGGACTTGGACAGCGCCTGCGTCTTCGAGAAGCACATGTAACTGAAGATCGAGTTCTCGGTGTCACAACCACCAGTGATCATGAGATCGGCACGGTGGTCGATGAGTTCGGCGATGGCCCCGCGGACGGCCGTGAGCCCGCTCGCGCACGCGGAGTCGACCGTGTAGTTCGTGCCTCCGAGGTCGAGCCGGTTGGTGATCCGGCCGGAGACGACGTTGCCGAGCAGTCCGGGGAACGAGTTCTCCTCCCACGGCGGGAACGCGAGCGAGAAGGCCTCCGAGACCGCGGCGGTTTCGGCCTCGTCGAGTCCCGCGGCGCGCACGACCTCGCGCAGGACCGGCGTCTCCAGCCGGGCCGCCAGCGGGTGGGCCATCGTGGTGGGGCCAGCCATGCCCAGGATGACCCCGGTGCGCTCGGAGTCGTACCACGCCGACCCCGGTGCGCCCGCGTCGGCGAGCACGTCCCGCGCGACGATCAGGCTGAGCAGCTGCACGACCGCGGTCACGTCCAGCAGGTTGGGCGGAAAGCCGAACTCCACCGGGCTGAACGGGACCTCCGGGAGGAAGCCGCCCCGGCGCGCGTAGGTGTGGTCGGGCACCGTCGCATCCGGATTGTAGTAATCCTCCGAGCGCCAGTGCGTCGACGGCACCTCGGTGACGCAGTCGACGGCGTCGATGACGTTGCTCCAGTACTCCCGCGCGTCGCGCGCCATCGGGAACAGTCCGGCGAGCCCGACAATCGCGATCGGGTTGTTCGCGAGTCGTCGGTCGTCAGGGCGGTCGGACTCGTCCACGTGCTTCTTCCCTTCACTGGCCGGCAGGTCACCACCGCGTGCGGCGGGACCCTGATATGTCGGGCGTGGTGCCCTGATATGTCGGGCGTGATGTATCCGGCGGAGGTATTCAGGTGTGAGATGTCGGGCGACGCTGGGGTTCCACTGGCTCGGTGGTTTCACTGGCTCGGTGGTTCCACGGACTCAATCAGCTCGCGACGGGAACCGGCTCGCCGGGGCGGATCGGCCGGTCCGCTGGAGAGCCCGACGGCCGGCGGGTTGTTCCGGAACAACGCTGTTCCGGAACAACACCGTTCCGAAGCACTGCCGCAGTTCTTCATGGCCGCGACGGCGAACCGCGAGGCCTGGCGACAGTTTACTCGTATCCGATCCGCGCGGGCATCTTGAAACCAGTGTCATCGACGTCCCGTTGTTCCGCAAGAACAACCTGCCGAACATTCGATCGGCCGGGGCAATCGCCGCGGCGGTGCGTCGTGAGATACTTCACTCCCGATCCGACTCGACGTCGGGTCGGAATACGTCGAGGGACCGGTCAACCGAACAGGGTCAGGATGGGACCGGCACCGGTATCCGGGGAGCCGGACGCGACAGGACTTCGCGCACCAACTCCGCGAGAAGACCGGCGACAAATTCGTATCCGGCCGCGTTGGGATGGTAGTCCCCGGGATTCCACAGTTGGGAATCGTGGGCGCGGTCGACGTGATCGAAATCGACGAGGAGAATTCCGTGATTCGCCGCGGTCGAGCGGACATGGTCGTTCGCCTGCTCGATCCTGGCGCGGAGCACGTCCAGGATCGCCGGCGGCGCCGAGAGCCTGGTGGTGAGGTCCGGGAAGGTGAAGGTGAACGCGGTGGTTCCCGGGACCGCGAGAGTTGCGACTAGGTGAGTGAAGTTTTGTTCGAACCTGGCCTGTGAGTAGTCCGCGAGCAGGTCGTTGCTGCCCGCGGCGATCCCGACGAGGGCCGCCGGGGCGGAGGCGGCGACGTCGAGCTGCGTGTCGATGACATCCTGCGTCGTCGCGCCGTTCCGCCCCAGGTTGAGAACGCGACTGCGCGGGATACCCAGAGCCGCGGCCATTCTGGGCGCCCAGCCGATCCAGGCGCCGTCGGGCGCGGGGTCACCGCGGCCCTCGGCGAAGCTGTCGCCGACCACGGTGAGCATCGGCGACGGCGTCGGACCGCCGATGATCGGTCGACTGTCCATTACACGGCCGCCGCGGCCAACATGATGGACTCGACGTTCTTCGGCGCGAGAAAGACCGACGACGGCACGACACCCGCGATCATTCCGAAGAACTGCGCGCGCGCCGTCTCATTGTTCGGTAGGGCTCGCCACAGCGCCACGAGGTGTGGCGGGAAGTCCAGCTCGCCCAGCGTCGTGGTGAAATTGAACGCACCGGCCGACTCCTCGTCGCGCAACCGCTGATACTCGGCGAGGGCCTCGCCCATGGGCCGGTCGCCACGCAGCGCCTGGTCCACGTGCTCGGTCAGCAGATCCGCGCAGCGGAAGGCGTCGGTGATGCCCAGACCGGTCACCGGGTCCTTGTGGTAACCAGCGTCCCCGGTCAGCGCCCAACCCGGGCCATAGGACGTGCGGTAGTAGTTGTCCGGGTAACGGATTCCGTAGTAACGGTCCTCCTGGACGACGCCATGGCTGTCGAGATCCTCGGCGAGCTCGGGCGCGACGCTGCGGAAGGTCCGGCGCAGGCTCCCGTCGATGTCGGCGCGGAACTCCTCGAAATCCTCGAGGTTGCGCATCGCGGTGACGAGAGTGAGCCCGTCATGGGTGGGCCAGCCGGCGCACTGCTCACGGTCACCGAACCGGCTGTGGAACTGCCAGTCCAGCCCACTGAAATAGGAATAGTAGATGAAGCTGGCCGCCGGCACGACCTTGTAGAAGTCGGCTCCCACCAGGTCACCCACGACGGAGTTGCGGCCGTCGGCGCCCACGACGAGAGTGGCCCGCTCCTCGACGACGGCTCCCGTGGCGTCCCGGCCCACGATCCCCGCGACCGTGCCGTCGTCGTGGCGGATCAGATCGCGGACCGAGAAGCCCTCCCGGACCTCGACACCCGCCGCGACCGCGCCATCGAGCAGGATCTTGTCCAGCACGATGCGGCGCGGCGCCATCGAGAACGCCAGCCCATCGATCGGGTCAGCGAACCCGCGGATGACCACACCGAGGTGGGACACCGTCATGTCGGTGATCGGCCGGCAGTTGGTCGCCGTGAGTGCGTCGAGCAGCCCCCACTCCCGCAGACGGAGCAGTGCGGCCTGCTGAAGATAGTGGGTGGAGATCGTGTCGCTGGGAAAGGACACGCGGTCGACGAGCAGCACCCGGTGACCGCGCCGGGCAAGCAACATCGCCACAGGTGAGCCGGCGCAGCGCGCTCCCACGACAATCACGTCGTACATGGTCGGAGACTCCCTGAAGTATGCCGGTCAACCGATCGTTACACTGACACGACAGGTCCCCGGCGGATGTGTTGTCATTATCCTCCTAGGCATCCTCCTAGACCCCCTATATACCTGCAAGACATCACAAGGTGATGTAATCGCACGATAGGAATCACCAATGGCAAAGGGTTCGTAAAGTCGCCTCGAATTCATCCTGAAGAAACCTGTCCAGCGGATGCTCAGTAACATGTCTGCTCAGTCGGAGATACGATCCCCACTGGAGATGGTTCGCGAGGCGCACTTTCAGGCGAACGGTGACGCGCCACCAAATCTCGAACAACTCCGTTCCGTCATCGATACGATGGTGCCGTTCTGTAACCTGACCGGGGTGCGGGTCGTCGAGCTGCGCCGGGACGGTGGCGTGGCGGAGCTCCCCAACCGACCCGACCTCCAGAACCACATGGGTACCGTGCATGCGGCGGCGCAGTTCCTCGCCGCCGAGGTCTCCGGAGCCGCAGCGTTCTCGGGCGCCCTGGCACCGAGGATCTTCAGCCTCCGCAGCTTCGTGCTGCGCGACTGCCGGATCATGTACCTGCGGCCGGCGGTAGGCCGGATCCGGGCCCACGGTTCAGTGGACCTCGAGGTCGCGCACCCGGCAGCGGAACGGACCGCCGAAGAACACTTCGAGATCCGCGGGGGCTCGCTGCTCTACGACGACGCCGGCACCCTCGTCGCCAAGGCGGAGTTCGACTACCGCGCCTGGTTCGACGCCTCCTGACAAGACACCTCCCGGCAAAACACCTGCAGGCAAAACACCTGCGGGCAAGGCGCCTCCGGCAACAGGAGGGCCCTGCCCGCAGGTAAAGCCCGTAACCGCGGCTCTCCCTCGCCCGGGCCGGGACACCCGGGCGAGGGTGTCCCGGCCCGGGCGTCCTCCGCGAGTTCACTGGAGGAAGTCCACGGACGTTACTACGCTCACCATCGTGCCCGGCTTTCCGGCCGCACTCACCAACCTTTATCGGACCCGCTGCCGGAAATACCGATCAGACGATCGGCGATCCGGATGGAAGGAGCGGCACGTGTCCGCAGATGCTCTTGTTCCTACCCCGTCGGCGGCCGCCGGCGAGACCGGGCCCGCGGCGGGAACCGAGACGGAACTCGAGGTCTCCACCGCTGCCGGGACACGGTTCGGCCTGCGTGTTCTTCCGCAGGCCGACGAGTCCGCGCCGGTGATTCTCCTGCTTCCGGCGATGGGGGTTCGGACGAAGTACTACACCCCCTTCGCCGAGGCACTGCGGTCGCTGGGGTACTCGGTCGTAACAACCGATCTGCGCTGGCATCGCCACGGAGCCGCGGCGCTCCGGCGCTCGGCCGGCAGCCGGGGCGGCTACCAGGAGGGTGTCGAGGACGACCTGCCGACGATCACGGCGGCGACGCGGGAACGATTCCCCGGGGCGCCGCTGTTCGTCGTGGGTCACAGTCTCGGCGGACAACTCTCGCTCCTGCGTGCCGCGCGGGAGGCCCCCGACAACGGCGGGCTGAGCGGCCTGGCCGTCATCGGCGCGGGCACCTCGTACTGGCGCGTCTTCAGGCCCCTCCGTTCGGCCTGGGTCCTAGGCGGTTCCACGTTCGTCGCGGGGGTGTCGCAGCTGCTGGGCTACTGGCCCGGGCACCGGTTCGGCTTCGGCGGGCGGCAGCCCAGGGCGCTGATGCTGGACTGGGCCAGAAGTGCCCGCACCGACTGTTACCGGCTGGCCAGGTCGGAGCCCGACCTCCTCGGTCTTCTCGGCGCGGTGACCCTGCCGGTACTGGCCATCTCCCTGGACGCCGACCATCTCGCGCCGCGCCGGGCGGTCGACCATTTCACCACCCGGTTGACGGGCTCGGAGGTCCGTCGCGTCCATCTGGACCGCACGAGTGGATCCACCCACCTCGGTCACTTCGACTGGATGAAGGAACCCGCGGTCATAGCACGCCACGTGGCCGAGTGGATCGACATCGTCCTCGGCCGGAGCAGCACGGGCACACGGTGACGGGAACCGCACGGTGACGGGAACCGCACGGTGACGAGCACCCGGCACGACGAGCGCTGACGTACGTGATCAGGCCGCCGGCACGACCCCCCACGAGCCGCCGAAGGTTCCGCCAGGTGGCAGCACCCGCAGCCCGTCACCGCTGTTGAACCCGTTCGCGGGACACGTCATCGGCTCCACGGCGACACTGCGCCGGCGTTCGTCCGGCCCGAGGGTGTCACCGGTGAACACCTGGAGGTACGGCCAGGCCTCATCGGCCCACACGACGATGCTCCCACCGTCCGGCGCACCGAGCCGGACCCGAGCCCGGCCGTCCGCGTCGCGGTCCAGATCGGTGAAGCAGGTATCGAGGACGACGTCCCCGACCGCGTGGGCGTGCCGGAAGTCGAACGGACCGTCCGTCACATCGGTGGCTCCGATGGGGATGAGTCGATCATTCGTGACCAGTCGGCTGCGCGCCGGCACGGTCAGCAGCACGTCGTCCGCGCGAGTCGGAGCCCCGTCCCGACCGGCGACGAAGAGATAGGGATGCGCCCCCATCCCGACCGGCGCCGGCCCGCTCGACAGGTTCGTCGCACTCATCGTGACCCTGAGACCGTCCGGTCCGAGCCGGTAGTCGGCGGTGAAGGCGACCGTAAACGGGTAGCCGGACTGGGCGCGCAGCACAAAGGAGGCCCGGACCGCCGACGGGCCGGACCGGTCGAGATCCCACGCGGACCAGCGCGTCAGGCCGTGGATGGCGTTGCCGGTGGCCACCTCGTTCACCGGCAGTTGCTGGACGGTCCCGGCGAAGGTGTAACGGCCGCCGTCGATCCGGTTCGGCCACGGCAGTAGGAGCTGTCCCCGGCCGCGGGCCGCCATCGCGGTCACGCCGTACCCGTCGAGCACGGCCACACCCCCCACCTCGAAGGTCCGCAGCCCGCCGCCGACCTCGACGACCGTGGCTCGCGCGTCTCCGTAGACGATCTCGACCTGCTCCCCGCTGGGTGCCACCGGCGCGCCCGTTGACGCCGGCGACGGAGTGCTCGTCGCGGTTCCGCTCACTGTCGCCATCCCTCTTGTTCGAACTTGTTCGAAGCAGCCGCTCCGCACCGTGATTCTCGCTTCCCACCGGGCGGCCCCGACCGTCCGGTTCACCACGGTTGACAGACGGCTTGTCTTCGTTTCGAGACAGCCTGTCTTTCACTGGGCATGCTGTCTTCCATCGGACGGCCAGTCCATCGAACGTAGGGTGCAGTCATGTCTCCCCGTCGCTACGAGCAGCGGCTGCGCACGGCTGGTGCGGACCAGACCCGCCGCCGGATCCTCGACGCGATGTACGAACAGCTGCCCCGGCTCGCGAGCGTAGAGGCGGTCGCGCGGCAGGCGGGCGTGGCCCGGTCGACGGTCTACCTGATGTTCGGCTCCCGGGCAGGGCTGTTCGACGCCCTCACCCAGGACGTGCTCGATCGGGGCGGTTTCGCGGACCTGGTGCGGGCCGTGCAGGATCCGGACCCACTCGTCCACCTGCGCGGCGGGATCACCGCAAGCGTGCGGGTGTACGCCGGGCAGCGCGACGCCCTGTGGGCCCTGCGCTCGATGGAACAGGCGCTCGACGGCGCGCTGCGACGGGCCGAGCAGGACCGTCTCGGCGGGATGGAACATCTCGCCGAACGCCTGGCCGCCCACGGCCTCCTGCGCGTGCCGGTGGCCGCCGCGGTCGACGTCCTCTGGCTGCTCACCAGCTTTGACGCGTTCGACCTGCTCTACACCGGTCGCAGGCTGCCGGTCGACGAGGTCGCGGCCCGGCTCCTGGCGACCGCCGAGCACGCGCTGCTCTGAACCGGCGCACATCCCGCTGGAGCTGCCCGAAGGCGGCGATCGACCTCGTCCTCGCCCAGATGGAGACCTTCGCCAAGGACTGGTCCCCCCGACCAGTAAACGACACTTCTCCCTGGTCATCAAGCAACCAATGCAGCAACCAATGCGCTGACCGGAAGAGCTGCCGCCCCCCCACGTTCCCCGCCTCTTACGGAGATCGATACTCCTGTACCGGACGTGTACTGGACGATAAGAGATGACCTTAACCTCGCCGAATTCGCCGAAGTTCAAAGCCTGTGAGCTTCCACTGGAAGGCTTGGGCGGCGAAGCCGCATTAATACTGGGTGGTCGCGGCCAGGGCCAGCAGAACCAGCGCGCTCACCGCGGCGGTCGTGCGGATGCTGTTGAAGAAGTCCCAGCGTGCCCGCTGCTCCCGCCAGTCGGCCGGCGGAGACTCCGGCCGCCAGGTGGCCATGGCATTGTTGATCGGAAGGTCGCCACGCACGGTGACCAGGATGTTGGTGAGGACGCAGGCCGCCGCAATACCGGCCAGCACCGCGCAGGCCGTCGCACCGGTGACGCCAGCCGCGACGGCCAGGGCGATCGTAACGATCAGGTTTGCAATCTGCAGCAGTTTCATCATCCGCGGGTAGCTGATGTCGAACGCCTGCTTGACCATTACGTAGGGGGTAGGCGGTAGTGAATGCATCGCGGGCCGTACGGCGACCAGGCCGACCGTCAACGTGCCCGCCACCAGTCCAGTCAATACGAGAGAGATCACGACCAGCGCCGAGACCATCCGCTTCAGCTCTCCGTCCTGTGCATGTTGGGGACATACAGGTAACGAGCAGAGACCCGGGCTCGCCCCCGGGCGACTGTGGGGCTAAGGCATTCATACCGCAGACGACGGCCACCCGAAGGCTGGTTCGCAAACCGCGTCCCAAATTACCGAAAGTTCCGGGTTATAGGGAAACGAAGCGGCTCTAGCCCGAGCCGGTCCAGGTCCAGGTCCAGGTCCAGGTCGTTGATGATCCGACTGAACAGCTCGGGCGTGACGGACGGCTGCGGACTGTCGATCGTGAGGCGGTTCATCGCCTCCAGGTAGACGTCCCATCCTTCCCTTTTATCCAAATAGGCGGTAAATATTCACATGGTTTTGTGATCCGGGCATGGCTGTGCGCCGCGCGGCCACTCGTCCAGGTAGCGCAACGCCACGGTGAGGGTGTTACGCAGTTCCCGCCGCGGTGACCTCGCCGCCGGCACCGGGACCGCCGGCGGTCCCGTCGGCGGGGCGGTGCCGCGCGGGGATGTCAACCTGCTGGTTGCGCCGCACCATGTCGACGATCCGGTTCACCGGTCCCACCACGAACAGCTCGTCCCCGGGCCGGAGCCGGGTGTGGCGTCCCGGCCGGTAGTCCGGCCCGCCACCGGGCGCCCCCTGGCCGTCCCGGTCCACGCCGCCGTCCCGGTCCACGCCGCCGTCCCGGTCCACGCCGCCGCCGGTGTCCGCGTTCGCAGCCGCGGTGATCACGGCGAGCACCCGGGTACCGGTGGACAGCTCCCGCAGGGTCGGGCCGAGCAGCCCGCCGCCGGCGTGGATGGTCATCCTGGCCACCAGGAACGGCGTGCGCTGCACGTAGAAAGTACTGATGACGTCGTAACCGAGCGCCGCGCCGACGAAATACGGCGTGGCCAGGGCGGACGCGCTGCGTGCCGTATGGATGCCGAAGCGCCGCTCGACCTCGTCGGCCATCGTGGTGTCGAAGATCCGCAGCACCACCCGCAGGTCGGGATAGTGCGTGTCCGGGTCGAACTCCCGCATCCGGCCGCGGGACCGCCCGCCGCCCCGCCGGGCGGCGCTGCGGGCCGCCCGCGCCCCCCGCAACTCCTCGTGCGCCTCCCGGGCCGACAGCACGGCCTCCAGGTTCGCGACGTCGTCGCTGGTGAGCACGGCGATCGTGGCGGCATGGGCGAGGCCGGCCTCCAGCAGCGTCGAGCGGACGGTGGCGTCCCCGATGATCACGGGCACCCCACGTTCACGGGCGACGGGCAGGTACCGGTTGTTCTCGTCACGCTCGATCACCACCACATGCCGGCCCGCGCGCACCAGGCCGTTCATCGTGGCGACCCCCACCGAGCCGAGCCCGCATAGGATGACGTGGCCACGCACCGCTCCGGCCCGCCCGCGTCTCATCACCCGCTCCAACCGACGGCTGATGATGATGTTGGTAATAAACGCATAGACGACGGCGATCGACAGGGCGCCAAGCAGCATCAGTCCGATGCCGAACACCTGCAGCCACTCGTCGGCGGCGCCGAAGTTGAAGTCGCCGTAGCCGACCGTGGCCATCGTCGCGACCGTGAGGTAGAGCGCGTCCAGCGGGCCGAACTCGGCGGGTGCGGACTTATTGTGGCTGGCGTAGGTCAACCACAACACAACCGTACCGACCATCATGACCGTCAGTACGGCGGCGAGCGCGAACCGGAAGGGTGGGTCGAGCTCCCCACGGATCATCGAAACGATCTCCCGGAACCTGGCCACCGTACCCCGCCAGAC
>NZ_CDXDOR010000146.1:0-12211 GCF_978021225.1 Frankia sp. CeTa3Moorea
GTCCAGGGGTCGGGCCTGGGCCGGCAGCGGACTGTCGACCGTGCCGCAGGCGGTGACGCCGACCGCCAGGGCGACGGTAATCAGTACCGTCACCGCTCGCGTCACCGCGAACCGGATGATCATCATTGGCTCACCGGTAGTCGTTGATTCTCAGCTGGATGCCGACGAAGGCCAGGGCCGCGGCGAGCCCGAGCGCCACGGTGGCGCCGAGCGGCAGGCGGCTCAGCGCCTCGCCGGCGGCGGACAGGCGCGCTTCGAAGCGGGTACGGCTGGTCGTGAACACCGCTTCCGAGGCGTCGTCGAACCGGGTGAAGGAGGTCGTGCCCTCGCCGAGCGCCACGGCCACCGCCTGCTGGAACCCGCCGACATCGGACACCAGGTTACCGACCCGCAGGCTTGTCGCCTGGTACCCGCGCCAGGCCGGTTCCAGGGCGGCGCGGGCCGGGCCGTCCGGGCCGCGCAGGGCCACCGTCGCCGGCAGAACCCCGGTCCCGGTCCGTCGCCCCCTGCCGTCGTAGCCCAGCCGGGCGGCCGCGGCGCGGGCGTCCTCGCCGAGTTCCACGCTGTTGCCGTGGGCGACCAGCGACAGGCTTTCGTCGCCCCACGCCCGTAATGCCAGCATCCGGGCCTGCGCGGTCAGCGTCATCGGGACGTACCCGTGGTCCCGGCTCTCGACGAGACGGCCGCGTTCCACGCCGAACGCGGTCAGCGTCAACCCGAGGATGATTGCGGTGAGCGCCGTGGCGGCGAGCAGCGGCGGATTGAGGATCCGGTGGGTGCGCCGGAACAGCCGCACCTGCAGCGCGACGAGCCCGGCGAGCGTCGCGGCACCGACGGCGCCGACCAGGAGCACCTGGTGCCAGGAGCTCGCCCGCCGGTAGCCGTGGTCGATGTCGGTGGCGTCGGCGGCGGCCAGCGCGTCGGCGGCGGGCAGGATGGTGTCCCGCATCAGCGCGGACGCCTGCCGCAGGTAGGCCCCGCCGACGGCGAGGCCGAGCCGGTTGTTCGCCCGGGCCCGTTCGACCAGGCCGGTGTAGACGGGCAGTTGCGCGGAGAGCACGGCCAGGGGCTGGCGTGGACTGCCAGCGCGGGCGAGATCGACGACGCGGTCGCTCGCCGCGGCGATGCTGCGCGCGTAGGCGGGACGCTGCCCCGGTGGTTCGACGCCGCCGGCGAGGAAGGCACGGGCCGCCGTGGCATCCGCCGCGGAGAGCTCGGCGCGCAGGCTCTGGGCGGCGATGAAGGACGCGCCGCTGTCCTTGGCCAGGGTGTCGACCGCGTGCCGGCGGGTCTGCGTGGCGCCGAGGACGGTGGCCCACAGTGCGACGAGCGCGAGGACCACGAGCACGGACAGCAGGCGCAGCCGGCCCGGCGGGGTCGCCGCCCGGCGCCGTACCCCCGTAGCCACCGCGGTCATGGCTGGTGAGCGTATGGCCTACGGAACCGCCGGGTGGCCCACTGTCACCTTGGCGTCACCCCGGCTGGTACCTCGTGCTGGCGCTGTGGCGGTGGGCCAGCCGGCCGTGGGGTCAGAGGCCCGGGTCGATCATGATCCGGTGCTCGACGTGGCTGACCCCGCCCCGGGTAGCCGCCACGGGCTCAGCCGAGCCGCCGGGAGGATGCGGCCGGCACCGGCACCGGCACCGGTTCCGGTTCGGCGGCCGTCGGCCGGTGCGCGGAGTGCTCCACCCAGGCGGCCCCGGCGGTCGTGGTGGGATGACCAAGCAGGTAACCTTGGCCGTAGGGGATTCCGGCCGCCATCGCCGTGTCGAGCTCCATCGGGGTCTCGATGCCCTCGGCGATGACGCAGCCGCCGATCTCGCCGGCGACCTGCACCAGTCCCGTCGCGATGGCGCGCCTGGCCGGATCGGTGTCGATCCCGTGGGTGAGGACCCGATCCAGTTTGATGATCTCCGGGCGCAGGTGGATGAGCTGTTCCAGGCCCGCGTAGCCGGTGCCGACGTCGTCGATCGCGATGCGGACTCCGCGGCGGCGCAGCATGCTGACGGCGGCCAGCAGCTCCGAGTCGTCGCCGATGTGCTCGTGCTCGGTGATCTCCACGATGAGGCGATCGGCCCCCTGGTCGGGAAGGATGTCGATCAGGCCGGAGGTGATAGTGGACGGCGAGGCGTTGACGGCGAGGGTGAGGTCGGACGGGAGCGTCGGCAGGACGGTCAGCGCGTGGCGGATTGCCATGAGTTCCAGCTCGATGCTCAGGCCGACGGTCGCGGCGTCATTGTACCATTGCTGCGCACCGCCGGTCGTGTGGGGGAAGCGGGACAGCGCCTCGACCCCGACGATCCGTTCGTCTGCGAGCCTGAAGATCGGCTGAAAGATCATCTTTGGGCCACCCGCGTCGATGAGGTCGCTAACCTCCTGCCAGATGCGGCGTCGCTGTTCCCACAGGCGGTGCAGGTCGAGGACCGCGTCACTCAGGAAGGCCGCCAACAGGTGCAGGAAGTGCACGTCGCGGTCGCGTGGCTGAGGGAGCGCGTCGTGGGCGAAGCAGCCGACTATGCCGTACACCTCGCCGTCGTTGTCGGCGACCGGCGCCGCGGCGTACGCGCCGACTCCCAGCTCGCGGACGAGGCCCGCGCCCGCGGTGCGCGGATCGGTGCGCGTATCCGCGACGATCACCGGTATCTCGCCGGACAGCACCCGCCCGAGCAGGGCGTGCTCGCGGCGGATCGTCGAACCCGGCGCCAGCCTGAACCCCCGTGCGTCCCCGCTGAGAACCTGCAGGACAAGCAGATCCCCGTCGATCCGGGCCAGCCCCGCGACGTCCATCCGCAGCTGTCGGCGCAGGATCTCGAGTAGATCCGTCACTACCGTGTCCGGCTGCGTGACGCCTGCCGGCGGGCCCAACGTCGACAGCGCATCCGCCATCCGGACCACCTCCATGTTCGGCATGCCCGAAACCACCTGCTGTCATGCCGGGCCGGAGCGCGAGCATGCCGGTGAGCACGGTGAATATGGTGAGCACGTGAATACGGTAAGCACGGTGAGCACGAAGGCAGACGCCGTGGCGGGCCGGAACATCGTGGAGCTCACCGGGCTGTCCATCGCCTACACGCGCCGGGGGCGGACGACTCCGGCTGCGGCGGCGGTTCCAGTTCGTCCACCAGAACCCGTTCTCCTCGCTGGACCCGCGGTCCACCGTCGGGGAGAGCATCGCCGAGCCGCTGGTCTCCTTCCACGTCGGCGACCGGGCCAGCCGCGCCGCCCGGGTGCGCGAGCTGCTCGACCAGCTCGCCCACGAGGTCGCGGTGCTGCGCGCCGGCCGCATCGTCGAGAGTGGTCCGGCGGCCGACGTCCTCACCGCGCCGACGCAAGACCACACCCGCGAGCTGCTTGGCGCGATCCCCGGGCAACGGTTCGCGGCCGCGCCCGCCGCCGCACCAAGGATAAGGACGCACGATGATTCGCAGGTACGCACGATGAGTCGCAGGTACATCGTCATCGGAGCCGGGGCCGTCGGCGCGACCGTCGCCGTGGAGCTGCGGCTCGCCGGGATCGACGTCGTCGTCGTGGCCCGGGGCGCGAACCTCGCGGCGCTGCGGGCGGGCGGGCTGCGCTACATCCGACCGCCGGCCACGCCCGGCGGTGAGCCCGACGAGCAGCGGATCCCCCTCGACGTCGTCGGCGGCCCGGACGAGGTCGACCTGCGTGGTGACGACGTGCTCGTCCTCGCCACCAAGTCGCAGGACTCCGAGGCGCTGCTCGCGCAGTGGGCGTGGCGGCCGGTCGACGTCGACGCCGACGGCACGCGGCGCACGGCGGCGGAGGCGCTGCCCGTCGTGCTGCTTCAGAACGGGATCGAGAACGCCCGCACGGCGTTGCGCCGGTTCGCCACGGTGATCGACGCGGTCGTCCTCAGCCCCTCCTCGCACGTGCGACCCGGCGAGGTCGTGTCCCCGGCGGCCCCGCTCGCGGCGGCCTTCTATCTGGGCCGCGCCCCTCGTGGCGCCGTCGACGACCCGACCGCCGAGGCTGTCGCGGCCGACCTGCGCCGAGCCTCGTTCGCCGTCGCGGTTGTTGCGGACATCGACCGGCGCAAGGCCGGCAAGCTGCTGGGCAACCTGGCCTACAACCTCGACGCGATCTATGCCCCGAGCGAGCTGCGCGACGCGGCGGCTGCCGCGCTGGTCGAGGAGGCGCGGCGGGTGTTCGCCGCGGCCGGCGTGGAGACCGCCGGCGTCCGTCCGGACGACGGGCTCGACCTGTCCGGCCTCGTTCTGCACGAGATCCCCGGCTTCTCCCGGGAGGGCAGCTCCACCTGGCAGAGCCTGGCGCGGGGCGGGTCGGTCGAGTCGGACTTCCTCAACGGCGAGATCGTGCTGCTGGCCCGCCTGCACGGGCTGGCGGCACCGGTCAACGCCGGGGTGCAGCGGCGGATCGCCACCGCGGCGCGCACCGGCATACCGCCGGGCGGATTCGACCAGGCCGACCTCGCCGCCCTGCTGGCCTCGGCACCTGCCGGCGTGGCCTCGGCACCTGCCGGTGTGGTCCCCTACGCCGACGTGGCCCCGGATGCCGGCGGGACGCGTGCCGGCGCGGCGCTCGGGGAGGTCCTCGTCGACGTGAGGCGTCTGCACGACGAGCTGCTCTCGCCCGGCCCGCCGCTGCTGCTCGACGTCCGCTGGGCGCTGGGTGACCCGCACGGGCACGACCACTACCGCGAGGGCCACCTGCCGGGCGCGGTCTACGTCGACCTGGACACCGAGCTCGCCGCCGCACCGGGCGGGACCGCCGGGCGGCATCCGCTGCCCGAGCTCGCCGACCTCCAGCAGGCCGCCCGGCGCTGGGGACTGACCGCCGAGCGTGCGGTCGTGGTCTACGACGCGGTCGGCGGGCTGTCCGCCGCCCGGGCCTGGTGGCTGCTGCGCTGGGCGGGCGTCGCCGACGTCCGCATCCTCGACGGGGCACTCGCGGCCTGGCGGGACGCCGGGTTCCCGCTCGAGACCGGGGAGATCATCTCGGCGCCCGGCGACATCGTCCTGCACGCCGGTCAGCTGCCGGTGCTCGACGCGGACGGCGCCGCCCGGGTGGCCCGCGAGGGTGTCCTCCTCGACGCCCGCGCGGCCGAGCGGTATCGCGGCGAGGTGGAACCGATCGACCCGCGCGCCGGCCACATCCCGGGAGCGGTGAGCGCCGCGACGGGGGAGAACCTCGACGCGAGTGGCCGGTTCCTGCCCCGGGACGAGCTGCGGGCCCGGTTCGCGGCCCTCGGCGTCGGCAGCGGGAACGGGGCCGGCGGGAACGGGGCCGACGGGCAGTCGCGGCCGGTCGGGGTGTACTGCGGGTCCGGAGTGACGGCCTCCCACGAGATCGCCGCGCTCGCCGTCGCCGGCATCGACGCCGCCCTGTACCCGGGTTCCTGGTCGGCCTGGTCGTCCGACCCCGACCGGCCCGTCGCCACGGGTCCGCAATGACTCCATCACCGCCGCCGTCACCGCCGTCACCGCCGTCACCGCGATCGGTGCCGTCAGGAACGCCGCTTCTCGCACGGTGGGCCGGGGCCGGGCGAATTTTGGGGACCTGGGCACGGTTTGCAACCCCTGGACCGTTCCCTGCTCCCCAGAACTCGCCGCGCTCCCCAGAACTCGCCGCGCTCCCCAGAACTCGCCGTCCATGATCGTGTACCGGCTGGCGGGAGTGGAGCGCCGGATGCAGCCGAGAACCCGGGCCCCTGCCGGACTACGGACGGGGACATCATCCCGCCGTCAGGTACATCATCCCGCCGTCAGGTGAGGCGGGACCCGGACGAGGCTGGACCCGGACGCCGCCGCTAACGCTCCGCTCTTCCCATCGCTCCCGATGGTGAGAATCGCTACCGATGGTGAGAACAGTCCCAACGGCGAGAACACGAGAACGGGGACAGCCTCGACCGCTCGCCCCATCATTGTCGATGTGGGCAGTGGGGCCGGGCGCGCTGCCCGCCTCATGACTTCGTCGTCCCGAGGAGAAGACCATCATCAAGGGCACCTTCCGTTCCTTGTCCGTCTACAATTTCCGACTCTTTGCGGGTGGCCAGGTGTTGTCCGTGACGGGAACCTGGATGATGGTCGTGGCCCAGGACTGGCTCGTCCTTTCGCTGAGCGGCGACTCGGGAACAGCCCTGGGCCTCGTGACCGCCCTGCAGTTCACCCCGATGCTGTTGCTGACCCTCTACGGCGGAAAGCTCGCGGATCGGTACGACAAACGCCGGCTACTGACCGTCGCGAACCTGGCCTCCGGCCTGCTCGCCTTGGCGCTGTCGCTGCTGGTGTTAGCCGGCACGGTCCGGCTGTGGCAGATCTGCCTGTTCGCACTGGGCCTCGGCCTCGTGAACGCCGTCGAGATGCCGACCCGGATGGCCTTCGTGAGCGAACTGGTCGGCGCCGAACTCCTCCCCAACGCGTCGGCGCTGAGCGCGGCGTACTTCAACGTCGCCCGGGTCGTCGGCCCGGCCGTCGCTGGCCCGTTGATCGGCGGCTTCGGCGTCGGCCCGGTCATGATGTTCAACGCCGTGAGCTACCTCGCGACGGTGGTGGGTCTGCGGATGATGCGCCCGGCCGAGATGCACCGCGACGCGCGCCGGGTGACCTCTACCCGGGTTGTCGACGGACTGCGGTACGTGCTCGGCCGGGAGGACCTGGTGCTCGTGCTGGGACTCGTCGCGACGATCGGGCTGTTCGGCCTGAACTTCCAGCTCACCGTGCCCCTGCTCGCCAGGACGGTATTTCACGCCGACGCGGCGGCCTTCGGGCTGCTCACCACCGGGCTCGCCGCCGGATCGCTGCTCGCGGCTCTCGTGACGACCGCTCGCCGCACCCGCCCGTCGGCCGGCACGGTGATCGGATCCGCGCTCGCGTTCGGCCTGCTGGAGACGGTGACCGGCTGGGCGCCCAGCTATGCCATGGCGGTCGTGCTCCTGATCCCTACCGGCTTCGCGACGATCTACTTCGCTCAGGCGGCGAATCACCGCATCCAGCTCGGCAGCGATCCGCAGTACCGAGGCCGGGTGATGGCGATCTATACCCTGATCCTGCAGGGATCGACGCCGCTAGGTGCCCTGTTCGTCGGCTGGCTCACCGAGCACCGCGGCGCCCGCGCCGGGTTTTACATCGGAGGTCTCGTTTCGGTCGCCGCCGCGATCGCCACGCTGGTGGTTGACCGCACGCGGGCCGCCGCCCCGGGCGCCGGCGTCCCAGCGGCCGGCGTCCCGGCGGCCGGCGTCCCGGCGGCCGGCGCCCGAACTGTGGAGGGTTAGTCACGGCCCACAGTCTCCGGACCGTCCCTGACCCGCCACACTTGCCCGTTTTCCCGCACCGGGCCGCCCGCCGCCGGGTGGTCTCGTTACCGGAGGTGATGTGCCGAATGTCGAGCGAAAAAGAGCCCAGGGAGCCATTGCACCGCATAATCTGGAGGCTGAGGGATTCTCCCAGATAATTCGATTCCATCACGAGGGCGGTGTACTATCCTCATGCGAGCATCCGACCGCGGCGGTGGCCGTGCCCAGTGACGTCGATCTGTGGCTGAGGCGTTTCCATCCGGCGCCGGCGAGCGCCCCTCGGCTCGTCTGTTTTCCCCATGCGGGCGGCGCGGCGAGCTTCTACGTCCCGCTGTCCAGGGCATTGTCGCCGGTCGCCGAGGTGCGTTCGGTGCAGTATCCGGGCCGCCAGGACCGGCGGACGGAGGCGCCCGAGACGGCCATCGAACCCCTCGCGGACCGCATTGCCGACGTGCTGCGTTCCCTCACCGACCGCCCGCTGGCGTTCTTCGGGCACAGTATGGGGTCGACCGTCGCCTTCGAGGTGACCCGCCGGTTGGAGGCGGCGGGCGGCCCGGTGCCGTTCGTGCTGTTCGCCTCCGGCCGTAGAGCCCCGTCGACCTCCCGCGCCGAATCCGTGCATCTCCTGGACGACGAGGGTTTCCTACGGGAAATCCACGCGCTTGGTGGAACCGACCCGCGCATCCTCGCCGATCCCGAAATGCTGGAGCTGATCCTGCCGCCCACCCGGGCGGACTACCGGGCGATCGAAACGTATTCCGCCCCCTCGGACGCGGTGATTGGCACGGCGATTACCGCGCTGGTCGGGGATTCCGACGCCAAGGCCACCGTGGCCGAGGCCGAACAATGGCGGGCGCACACGACCGGCGCGTTCACGCTGAAGGTCTTTCCCGGTGGTCATTTCTACCTGTCGGACCAGCAGGCCGCCGTCATCGACACCGTCTCGGCCGGACTGGTTCCCGCGGCCACTGCGGGTCCCTCGCTCTGACCCGTCGGCTTGCCCCGCCGGCCGGCTCGTCGGTCAACGTTGTCGACCTGGACGTGTCGACCTGGACGTGACCCCCGCCACGGGCACCGGCGGCACCTCGGGCGGGATCCGCGTCAGCGTATTTCGTTCGGGGCCGTGGCACCGCGGCTAGGCTTCGACCGTGCGGTACGGGTCGGGACGCAAGGGATACGAGGGGCACGAGGGATACGAGGGGCACGAAGGTGCGGTGGCCGGCCTGCTCGCCGCGGTCGCGGCCGGGACCGGCGCGTCCGCGGGGACCCCGCCGTCGCGGGCGATGTCCCGCGCCTACCGGGAGTTGTCCGACCGGTATCGCGCGAACGTCGCCACACCGGGCGACGGTGAGCTGACGGCGGATCACGTCCGGGCCTACCTCGCCGCCCGCCTGCCCGCGACGCTGGCGGTCACCCTCGCGGTTCTCGGTGAGGTGGCGCTGCGCCGCCCGGACTGGCGGCCCGGGTCCGTCCTCGACCTGGGCGCGGGTCCCGGGACGGCGACCTGGGCCGCGCTGGCGGTCTTCCCCGGCGTGACCCGGGCCGTCCTGGTCGAGCGGTCCGCGCTGATGATCGACGTCGGTCGCCGGCTGGCCCGCCGTGGTGGCGCGCCGGCCTTGGGCACGGCGACCTGGCAGCGCACGTCCGTGCTCACCCCGCCCGGCGACGGCGCGGACCGGGCCGACCTGACGGTGGCGGCCTATGTGCTGGGCGAGCTCGCCGACGGCGACCGGGCCGCAGCCGTGGCCGCCTGGTGGCGGGCCACCGCGGCGGAGCTGGTCGTCATCGACGCGGGAACCCCGGCCGGCTTCGCGCGGATCCGCGCCGCGCGCTCGGCGCTCGTCGAGACCGGCGCGACCATCACCGCGCCCTGCCCCGCCGACGACGACTGCCCGATGACGGCGGGGGACTGGTGCCACTTCGGCCGGCGGGTCGAGCGCAGCGCACTGCACCGGGCGATGAAGGACGGTGCGCTCGGGTACGAGGACGAGAAGTACTCCTACCTCGTCGCGTCGCGCCGCCCGCCCGCGCACGCCGCCGGCCGGGTGCTGCGCGTGCCACAGGCCCGCTCGGGCCACGTCCGGCTGACGGTCTGCGAGGCGCCGCGGCAGGGGGACGTGGTCGTGCCGCGGCAGGGGGACGTGGTCGTTTCCCGCAGTGAGAAGAAGGCCTACCGCTGGGCCCGGCGGGCCTCCTGGGGTGACGCCGTCCCGCCCGGCATCGGGCCGCGCTGACCCGCCGTTACCGGCGGGACCCGCCGGTGACCTGAATCCGGTGACCTGAACCCGGCGACGGGAACCCTTTGACCTGGTACCCGGCAGTCGTGGCCGGTTACCGGCTGTCTACTCTTATGTCTGTTATGTCGTGCCGGTGCGCGTCGAGGCCGGTCCGTCAGACGGACGGCGGGGGCGGAGGGCGGGCGGATGGACATGACCGGCTCGGCATGGCGGTCCCTGCCGGCCATTCACTGCGCATGAGCACCGATATCCGGACGTCCGCGTCGTCGGGGGCATCGGCGCGGGAACCGGGGACGGTACCGGACTTGGCGGTGGTACCGGAGCCGGGGTTGGTACCGGAGCCGGCACCGCCCGCGGTACCGGCCCGCCGCCGCGCCCGCCGCCGGTCGGGCCGCACGCCGGCGCTGACCGTCGCGGCCATCTGCGGGTGCTCGTTTGTCGTCAGCCTGGTCCTGCAGGCGACGCTGTACCGGCACGGCTCGGGTGACGCGGACGAGGCGGCCTACGTCCTGCAGGCGCGCATGCTGCTCGATGGCCGCCTCACCCTGGACGCGAACACCGTCGAGCCGTTCTTCCGGCCCTGGCTGACCGGGGAGCACGACGGGCGGGTGTTCACCAAGTATCTGCCCGGGTGGCCGGCGCTGCTCGCCGCGTCCCAGGCGTTGTTCGCCACCATGGCCGTCGCCCCGGCCCTGGTGGCGGCCGGCTGGGTGGCCGGGACGTACCGGCTGGCCCGCGAGCTCTTTGACGACGCGGTCACCGCGGTCACGGCGGCGGTGTTCGTCGCGCTGTCCCCGCTCGCCCTGGTGCACACCTCGCTGCCCCTCGCCTACGCGTGCGGAGCCGCGACGCTGACCCTGGCGTGCGCGGCGCTGCTGCGTGGCGGCCGGACCGGGGCGCGGCTGTCGCTCATCGGCGGCGGGGCAGGCCTGGGATTCGTCCTGCTCCTGCGGCCCTTCGACGCGGTGATCGTCGCCGTTCCCGTCGTGGTGTTCGTGCTGGCGCGGCTGTGCCGGTCCGCGAGTGGCCGGTCCGCGAGTGGCCGGTTCGTGCGTGCCGTGGCGCACCGGACCGCCTGGGCACTCGCCGGCCTGGCGCCGTTCGTTGTCGTGCTCCTGGCGTACTGCTGGCGGGTGACCGGTTCTGCGCTCCGGGCGCCGCTGTCGGCCTCCGATCCGCTGGACCGCTTCGGTTTCGGGCCGCGTCGCATCCTGCCCTCGGAGTCGACGTTCCTGTTTACCCGCCGGCTCGCCTTCGAGGCCCTGCACGGTACCGTCGCGGCGGCCCCGAGCTGGGTATTCGGGGGCGTCGCGGTCCTCGTGCTCGCGATCGTCGGCGCGCTGCGGGCGCACCGCCGTCCCGAGCGCGTCCTGCTGGTCGTCATCGTCGCCGCCGTCGGTGGCGGCTACTTCTTCTGGTGGGGGTCGGCGTTCGCGATGCCGGGCCTGCTCAACGGACTCGGCCCGCACTACCATCTGGCCGCGTTCGCCCCGATCATGATTCTCGCCGCCGACGGCGCCCGCCGGGTGTGGTCCATGAGCGAACGGTGGTTCGCCCCGTGGCCCGGCACCGGCTCCCCGCCGGCCCGGACCGTCCCGCGGCGACCCGGACCGCGGCGACCCGGACCGCGGCGACCCGGACCGCGGCGACCCGGACCGCGGCGACCCGTCCCGCGCGGACCCGTTCTGCGCGGACCCGTCCTCGTGGTCCTCGCCGCCGCGGGCCTGATCCTCCTCACCGTGGACGCGATCCCGGACAAGGTCGCCGGCCAGCGATGGGTGAACGACCGCAACGCGTTCCTCGACGCCCTGCTGCCGGACCGCTACCCGGGCCCGGCGGTGGTCGTCGTGACGCCCGGCGTCCCGAGCCGTTACACCCAGGTGCCGTACCAGATGCTGCGGAACACCCCGGACCTCGCCGGGCCGGTGGTGTACGCCGCCGACATCGGTACCGGCACGGCCACCCTGCCCGACCGGATGCCGGGCCGGGCGGTCTACCGGCTGCGTCCCGACGAGATCGTCGACCCGGCCGCGCCCGCGAGCTACTTCGGGTCCTTCACCGCGCTGCGCCAGGTCGCCGGCGACCGCGTCCGCGTCCAGGTGACGGCGCGCGATCCCGGTGGTGCTGGTGGTGCTGGTGGCTCCGGCGGCACCCTATACATCCGGTTGGGTGCCACGACCAGAACCGTCCAGTTCGGGCCCGCGGACGCCGGGCCCGCGGACGCTCCCGGGATCACGCACACCTTCACGGTGACGACCGGCACCCCGCTCGGACCGGACGAGCTCGGCATCGCCGGTACGACGCTGCCCGACGAGCTCGTCGTCGGGTTCACCGTGCCGACGGGAGCCGGTGCGGCACGCTGGGAGGAGCGGATCCCGCTGGCCCGGCGTCCCTCCGGGGAGCTGGCCCTGCTCGTGCCCGGCCTGGGCTGGCGTCAGGTGCCGAACCGGCCCGGAGCGGGATGGCTGCCCGCCCCGGTCCGTCCGGCGCTGGTCGTCTCGGTCGGTGCGACTTGACCGGGGAACGGATCGTGACCAGATAATTCGATGGATTTGACCGGTGCGGCGCCGGGGTCAGACCCAAATCCGCCAGTAGCGTGATGGTGATTGTCTGCCGGTCGGTTTTGTGATCGAAATCGGTGGGGAGGGCTTCCCGGCCGGTTTCGGGTACGCCGAGGGCCCGGATGTTGCTCCGGGCGGGC